>DAIDKC010000250.1 GCA_027451045.1 Holophagaceae bacterium
GCTCCGGAGGAACTGGGAGACTGCCCGCATCGGCCGCCGGATCGGGATGGGCGGAAACTGGGAACTCTACGTCAAGCGGTCGGCCGTGGAACGCAGCGATGCATCGCTGTTCCCTCAGGTCTATTCACCGGACAACACCGATCCCTTGAAGGTCGTCCCGTACACCCAGACCAATACCTATGGGACGTCGCTTGCGCTCCGAGGGAAGGGGTGGCGGATCAAGGGCGGCTACGAATGGGCCTGGGCGCACTCGCCGGGATATGAGACCGATCCGGGCCTAGCCCAGCGGGTTCTGCTCGATCTCACGCTCATGCCATCAGAGACGTTCGTGTTCACCAACAGTGCAAGCATGCTGTGGCAGCGTCGCTTCACCAACATCCAGCGACGCAACGACTTCTTCTCGGATACTGCGACGCTCACCTTCATGCCCGTCCAGACCTGGACGCTCACCGCCGCGGCAGGCTACAGCCAGGACGACCTGAAGACCGACCTGATCTATGGGAACGACCCTGCCTATTTCTACAGCGGGACGCTGGTGCCCTACAAAGCGAAGGGGCTGACGACGTCCCTGTCGTCCGCTCTCAAGGTAGGCCGCGACTGGACATGGACCCTCAGCGGCACCCAGGGATCCGCCCACAGCGAGTTCCAGATGAACCCCGCGGATCTGCCCAGCGCTTCCTGGCAGGCCGGATGGGAATCGGCCCTGGTGGACACCCCGACCCGGCAGGTGGATACCCAGGTGACCCGACGGCTCGGCAAGGGATTCAGGGCAGCCCTTGGCTACCAGTACGAGAACATCCACGACTGGATCAATCCGTCTCTCAGTGGCGCTTTCAGGGCCTTCACGGCTGGGGTTTCCCGTAATTGGTAAGGGTACTTTCCAGGTTTTCTATTGTTCCTATCTTGGTGTAAACACTCCAGCCTTCCGAGTGCAGATTCGGAAGGCTGGTTGTTATTGGCGATTAGACCTTGGTGGTGATTGAGGTGCCGGCGCTCCTAGCTTCCTCAGCTATGGATTTCATGGCAGGGAAGCGGCCATCGACCGCTGCCCCCACAACTTCTTGATTGTCGAATGCATCTACCCCAGTTTCAGCACCGAGGTAGCGACCGAGAGGCCATGGCAACCCCTGAGCGTCGTCGGAGGGCGTGGTCCCTGCAGCAACCTACTGTCTCCCCTCTGGCCCGTCTCGGCACGGGCTCGACGAAGAGCCAGGAGTAATCGTCGTTGGGAGTTTCCGATGGGCAAGTCCGGTGGTGGCACCAAGGTCACGCCAAAGCAGGCGTGGATGGTTGGTTGAAATATTACGAAAATCATCTATGATATTCGTAATGAAAAATGAAAAGACCCTTTTCCGCGAAATCCTCCTGGCCTTTTGGAAGATCCACATCCTCCACCACGCCGCCGAGGGGCCCTTGGTCGGCCAGTGGATGCTGAAAGAATTGCGGCATCACGGGTACGACGTGAGTCCGGGCACCCTCTATCCGCTGCTCCGGCGCATGGAGAGGCACGGCTGGCTTCATTCCGAGGTCGAGCCCGGCGGGGGCCCGCATGCTCCGAGGGGATACCACCTCACGTCCGAGGGGCAGAAGGTCCTGGATCGGATGCTGGCCTTTCTCGACGAGCTTCGAGGTGAGATTCAGGAATCCAGCAATTCGTGAGGTTGACACATGAGGTTGAAGACGCTTTTGACGCCTGTCTGGATGCTCGTCCTGACCCAGGCGCTGCGCGGTTCGGTTCCAGCGCCATCGACCACGGTGATCCTCATCCGTCATGCAGAGCGAGCCTCTTTGATCGCCCCGGATTCCCCTCTCTCGGACCAGGGGCGCCGGAGGGCCGCTGGGTTGGCCTATCTCCTGGACCAGTACCACCCAGTGGCCCTCATCGCTTCGGACCGAGTACGCACTCAGCAGACGCTGCAGCCGCTGTCGGTTCGCCTGCACGAGCCTATCCGGATCTGGGACGCCCAATCCACGGATTCCCTAGGGCAGTACCTCAGGACCGCCTATCCCGGAGAAACCGTCATCGTCTGCTGGCACCACGACCACATGGCAGAACTGGCCAGGGCGCTGGGCGTCCGGGGGAAGCTCCCTGGATGGTCCCTTTTCACGTACGACAAGATCTGGACCGTGACCTTAGAAGGAGATGGCAAGGTCGCTTTCCGCGAGTCGCGAGAATGGGGAAGGCCATGACTCCTGCCGAAGGTGGTGAAGGCACCCTGCGTGAGCTCGCCAGATTCTTCACTCGCCTGGGATTGACGGCCTTCGGAGGGCCTGCGGCGCACATCGCGATGATGGAGCAGGAAGCTGTCCGGAAACGAGCCTGGCTGACCCATGAGGGCTTCCTCGATCTCTTGGGTGCCTGCAACCTCATCCCGGGTCCCAGTTCCACCCAGATGGCCATGAGCATCGGATACCAGCGCGCCGGGGTCGTGGGACTGGTGGTGGGCGGCTTCTGCTTCATCCTCCCAGCCGTCGGACTCACGCTGCTCATCGCATGGGTCTACGTCCACTACGGGACACTTCCCCAGGTTCAGGGGCTGCTGTACGGCGTGAAACCCGTAGTGCTGGCCATCGTGTTCCATGCGCTCTGGAGCCTCGGGAAGAAGGCCTTTCGCACCAGGAAGCTTGCGGCCTTAGGTCTGCTTGCCCTGGCCGCCAGCCTGGTCGGCCTTCATCCCCTGCTGGTCCTCATGGGCGCAGGTGTGTTCGCTCTCACGCTGCAGTGGCTCCACGAGAAACGGACCATGCCTGCTGCCGGATGGGCCTGGATGCCGTTCGGCATGGTGGCGCCTGCTGTCAGCCTTGGGGGCCTTTTCCTTTTCTTCCTCAAGCTCGGGTCGGTGCTCTTCGGTAGCGGGTACGTGCTTCTGGCATTCCTTAAAGCGGACCTGGTCGACCGCTGGCATTGGCTGACCCAGAGCCAACTGCTCGACGCCATCGCGGTCGGGCAGGTCACGCCGGGACCGGTGTTCACGACGGCCACCTTCATCGGCTACGTCCTCAAGGGATGGTCGGGCGCCATGGTGGCCACGGCTGGCATCTTCCTGCCCTCGTTCTTCTTTGTGGCGATTGTGGGGCGGATCGTCCCTCGCCTGCGGCGGTCGCCCTCCATGGCCTCCTTTCTGGACGGGGTGAATGCAGGGGCCTTGGCCCTCATGGCTTCGGTCACCTTGGCTCTGAGCCGAGCGGCCTTGGTGGACCTCTGGACCGCCCTGCTGGGGGCTGCATGCGTCGTGCTGCTGATCTGCTACAAACCGAACCCAACCTGGCTGGTGTTAGGAGGGGGTTTGGTTGGGTTCCTGAACCATGGCCTGGCTCGGTGAGTCGGGATCGAAGAGGTTGGAACGTCGCCGCGCAGACGGGTGGTCAGTTAAAGATAGCCCAGATTCATCCGAGACGAAAACACGCTGATCGTCCTTGTCGAAGGCGATCCCGTCCGGTAAGTCCCCGACTTTGATGCGAGCGATTTCCTTGAGGGTCGTCGTGTCCAGGACGGCGACCGAGCCTTCGCCGGGAGCGCTGACGTACAGTTCGTGCCGCGAAGGAACGACGAGGATGCCCGTGCAGCGAAGGAAGCCCTCCAGCACCGCCACCACCTGACGGCTTGCGGTGTCGAAGACCACGACATCTCCGGCCCCCATATGATTCATGTAGAGCCGGTGTGCGCCTGGATCCAGGCTCGCGTAATCGAAACGAGAGCTGGCACCGGGAAGCGGAATATCTGCCACCGTTTTCAGAGAGCGTGTTCCTATTCTCTGAGAACGGCAGTCCAGGCTCAGGAGAAGCGTCAGGAGGAAGAGCGGACGCATGTGCATGGCAGGGCCCTCACCTCGGCCAGTACACCACACCCACGCCGAGGCTGGTCCGGGGGGATCCGTCGTTGAGGCCGAGGACCAGGGATCCCTTCAGGGCTAGGCGGGCGGTGAGCATCCGGAAGGCATCGAAGGTGGCTTCTCGCGGGGCGGGAATCCCGGCGTACTGGGCGCCGCGGGCCTGGAAGCCCATGGAGCAGCGGCCCCGGTCGCCGAGGTAGGTCAGGCCCACCCCGGCGGAGTAGATGCCGCTGGCGGTACTGACCGGTGCCAGTGGGCCTCCGGTGGAGCTCTGGATCCAGCCACCGATGAGAGTCGCCTGCAGGCGGTCCCACCGTTGGTGGAGGCCGAGAAAGCCGCCGATATCGGTCTGGCCGGTACCCAGGCCCTTGGCACTGTCTGTGGTCGGCAGCTTCACTGCCAGCGCACCGTCGAGGGAGAAGCCTCCCTCCGTCTCAGGCACTAGGCGGCGCACACCCCGCAGCAGCACGTCTCCGAGGCCCGCCTCGGTGGCGTCCTGTCCACCGCCGCTGGCCTGGAGATGGAGGTAGGGAACGGTCAGGCTCAGGTCGAAGCGGTCCGAGGCATAGCCGAGGGTGCCGTAGGCCAGCCCCAGTCGGCTCGTGACGGGCGTCCCGAAGTCGCCCTGCTTCGTGCCCAGGCCGCCCTCGAGGTAGAGGGCGGGCTCACCGGCACGGGCGGTCGCGGCACCGAAGCCCCCACCCAGGAAGC
>DAIDKC010000251.1 GCA_027451045.1 Holophagaceae bacterium
AAGCCCAGTCCCGTCCCGAGGAAGAAGCCCTTGAGCCGCTCGCCCCGCGCCGCAGCGGCGGTCCACTGGCTGACGGGAACGAAGGCGCCGAGCAGCACCACCAGGGAGACCAGCCAGTACATCAGCCCCTGGAGGTTCCCCACGAGGTAGCTGCGCAGGGTGTCCGCCCCCAGGGGCACCGCCGTGCCGAAGGCCACGATCTGGGAGCCGTCAGGTCCCTGGCGGCCCTGGAACCCCATTACCACCAGGCCAGTGATGAAGAGGCACACCAGCGTCCAGCCGATGCGCAGCTTCGAGCTTCCGAAACGATCCATGGGGGCTCCCGGGGATGCCTCGATGATACCCAGGGCCGGTGCTACCGCGTCGTCAGCACCCGCGCCAGATGGGCCTTCGCATCCTCCAGCCGCTCGGGCAGGACCGCCACGAAGACGGTGTCGTCCCCCGCCAGGGTGCCCACCTGCCCGGGCGCGGGGTCGCGGTCCAGGGCGAGCCCCAGGGCCTGGGCGAAGCCCGGTGCGGTGCGGAGCACCAGCAGATTCGGCGGAGCCTCCGCGAGCGCCACGTCCGGCATGGCCGGGGCCCCGGGCTCCACGCGGCGATAGCGGCCCTGGATCTTCTGCACGTTCAGCCGCTTCAACCGGCGCGACAGCGTGGACTGCGTCAGGTCGTGCCCCTCCGCGGCCAGCCGGGCCAGCAGGTCCGTCTGATCCGCGATGGCGTGGGCCTCCAGCAGCCGGAGGATGAGCTCATCCACATGCATGCATATACAGTGCATGATCATGCATACTCCGGCAAGATGAAATGCACGACATGGATGAGTTTTTTTAATTTTCCGCTTGCATGGATCCAAAGTGTCATGCATATTATGCATTCTCGTGCCGGATTATGCAGATCCTTGCACGCCCATGCAGAGGACCCCGCATGACCGCCGCCCCGACGCTTCCCGCGCTGCTGCCCACCTACGCGCCCTACCCGTTTCCGGTGGTGCGGGGCGAGGCCGACCGCATTTTCGACGATGCGGGCCAGGCCTACTGGGACTTCTACGGGGGCCACTGCGTGTGCGCCACGGGCCATGGCCACCCCGCCGTCGTCAAGGCCGTGGCCGACCAGGCGGCCACGTTGCTCTTCTACTCCGCGGCGGCCTCGCTGCCGGTACGGGACGCCGCGGCCGTGGCCATCACGGCCTTCGCGGGCATGGATTCGGTGTTCTTCTGCAACAGCGGCGCCGAGGCCAACGAGAATGCCTTGAAGCTCGCCCTCCTGCTCACGGGCCGGCCGAAGCTGGCGGCCTTCGAGGGCGGCTGGCACGGCCGGACGACGCTCGCCCTCTCCGTCACCGACGATCCGAAGATCACCAAGCCCTTCGCGGCGCACCTGACGCCCTGCCTGCGGCTGCCCTTCGGCGATCTGGCCGCGCTGGCGGACGCGGACTTCTCCGACATCGCCGCCGTCATCCTCGAGCCCATCCAGAGCATGTCAGGCATCCGGACGGCGTCTGCCTCCTTCTTCCAGGCCCTGCGGGCCAAGTGCGATGCAAGCGGAACCCTGCTCATCTT
>DAIDKC010000252.1 GCA_027451045.1 Holophagaceae bacterium
GGCCTCGAAGAGGAAGGGATCCCGGATGACCTTGGCGCTCTTCGGCAGTTCGCCTGCGCGATCCAGCCGGGCCAGGTCCGGAAGGCGGCGGAGCTCCTGGAGCCGGTGGGGATCGAGGGTGCTCGAGGAGGTTTCCAGAACAGCCGTCCGGATCTCGGGGGCGTTGGGCCAGAGGATGTAGGCCATCACCCCCACAAACGCCACCAGGGCGATCTGGGTCCGGCGGTTGGTGCGGAGCTCCTGGAGCATGGAGCGGGCGTCGAGGGGCTGGGGGCTGCTCATGCGTCCTCCCCCTCGTGGTGGTCCGCGGATGCCGCGCGCCGGTAGGCCCTCAGGACGATGTCCAGCCGGGCGCCCTCGGGGCTTTCCTCGAGGCGCCCGTCCCGGACGGCGAAGGGCAGGCCCGAGCCCTCCAGATCCAGCATGAAGGCCTTGTGGTTCGCGTAGAGGCCCGTGGCGACGAATTCGACCTCGATGGACTCGAGGCCGGAATCCTTCGAGCCCTCGCGGCTGGGCTGTCCGTACTTCACGCTCTGGAGCGTCAGGCCGTCCTTGTCCGCGAGCTTGTGCAGCGTGCGGCTCACCTGCCACTGGAGGGCGCCGGTGGATCCGGTGGGCAGCCGCGCCTCCAGGTCGGCGAGGGTCTTCTCGCCGCGCTGGATCCGGTCGGCCAGGTTCCTCAGGTCCGTGAGCTCCTGGAGCTTGCGGTTCCTCGCCACCTCGGCCGACCGGCGCGCGGAGAGCTGCCGGCTGAGGCGCTGGGAGGCGTCAGGAAGGATGAACAGGGCCACGCCGAGACCGAGGGCCAGCCCGGTGATGCCCAGCACGAGACGGATGCGGCTTGCCCGCAGGGACGCGTTCACGGGGCGCCTCCCTCGCCGCCGTGGGATGGCCGCTGGCGCGCGGGCCTGAACCGGCGCTCCCGGGGGGCGGCGCGCTCGATGACTCGCCTGGGAGCGGCCGGGGCCGGGCGCAGGATGGGCTGGGTGGCCCGGGGCGCCGGCGAAGGCGTGCGGAGGGTGCTCCGGGCGGGGGTGGTCCTGGGGGCGGCAGCCGCCGGGGGATGCCCGGGGGTCGCCTGCCCGGCCCCCGCGGGCCCGGGCTTCTGCTCCGGCCGATCCTGGGCGAGGGGAGGAGGCACGGCCACCACGGGCAGGGACAGGTCGAATTCCCAGCCGCCCCCCTGGCGCTGGGCTTCGCGTTCGAGGACGACCTGCGCGAACACCGGGTCCTGGCTGAGGGACTTGATGAACGCCTCCTCGGCGTCCACGGTGCGCGCTTCCCCCTTCAGCTTCATGATCACCTGCTGGGAGGACCCCCGGACGCGCTGGATGCTGCGGAGGCGCATGTTCGGGACCATGCAGCTCTCGATGTCCGCGGCCACCCGGGACCACGGGAGGCTGCGCTCCATCAGGATGCGTTCCGCCAGGGCCCAGCGTGCCTTCTCGTGCTGCGGATCAATGGCCTGGAGGGTCTTCTGGAGTTCGCGCTCCTGGATGGCCGCCCGCCGGGCCTCGGTGGCCAGCGACACGGCATCCCGGCCGGCCCGGCCCGCCTGGTGGTAGGCGCGCCAGGTGAAGCCGAGGGTGGTGGCCAAGGTGCAGGTGCCCAGGGCCAGGGCGGCCCAGCCGAGGGCGAGGTGCTGCTGTCGCCAGAGGCTCGGCTGGGGGGCCAGGTTGAGGTTGAGTGCGGGGAGGGGCATCAGTGGAGCTCCGCCAGGGCGGACCTGGCATCCAGGCAACGGGTCGGGAGTTCGCTCTCGGGCCAATCCGGCGCGCCCCACACCAGGAGGGACTGGGGCGTCCGCGCCTCCCGCTGGAGGAAGGCCACGCTGGGCGCGATCCGCTCCTCGTTCCACGCATCGGGCCCTGCGGGCTCCTGCCACTGCCGGAGGAGGGCCAGGGTCCGGCCCCAGGCCACCAGTGTCCCGGTGTAGCCCTGGGTCCCGGCTGGGCTCAGGGAGAGCAGCATGCCGGGCATCTCCTGGGAGGGGGCCACCTGGTTGTAGAGGTGGAGCCAGCGGGGGACGAGGGTGCGCATCGGGCGGTCCAGGCGCTGGGCCAGCTGGAGCCAGGTCTCCCGGAGCTCTTCCCGGATCCCGGTGGCCACCCACACGCCGGGCTCCAGGGCCATGGCCTGGACCGCGTGGGGGGCATCGAGGGCGAGGGACTGCGTGAACCGCCAGCGGAAGAAGGCTTCCAGCGCCTCGGCGCCGCGCGGGAGATCACCCAGGTCCCGCAGAAGCAGGGACGGGGCCCACAGGTCGTCCACCACCCAGCGGGTGGGGCCGGCGGGGAGCGCAGCGAGGGCCTGGGCGAGCGCGTCCTCGGTCGGAAGCCCCGCCAGGGGGCGCTGGTGCGCGCCCGCCAGGATCCTGTGCTGCTCGCACCAGAGGAGCGAGACCGCCTGGGGCTTTAGGAAGGGCAGCTTCATGGACGTGCCTCCCGGCCAGGGGCGCCGGAACCGGAGCGGGACCGGGATTCGCAAGCGGGCTGCACGGGGACTCCTTACGCGGACCAGGACGAGAAGTCGAGTCTAGCGGTCTTTCAGCCGTTCCCCAAGGGCGGTCGGGCGCGCATTGTGGAATGATGGGCTGTGATGTTCTCGTGACCTTTCCCGGAGCGCCCGCCGCGTGCGTCTGATCTCCCTTGAACTCCACGGATTCAAGTCCTTCGCCGATCCCCAGAAGCTGAGCTTCCCCGGGGGGATGACGGCCGTGGTGGGGCCGAACGGGTGCGGCAAGTCCAACATCTCGGACAGCCTGGCGTGGGTGCTGGGGGAGCAGCGGGCCTCGATCCTCCGGGGGGCAGAGATGGCCGACGTCATCTTCGCGGGGACGGCGAAGCGACGGCCCCTCGGACTGGCCGAGGTGAAGCTGGTCATCGAGATGCCGGATCCGGCGCTGCCCGGCGCCACGCGCGAGGTCGCCATCTCCCGGCGCCTGTACCGGGACGCCGGCAGCGAGTACCGCCTCAACGGTCGCGAAGCCCGGCTCAAGGATGTCCAGGACCTGCTGATGGACACGGGGATGGGGACCCGGGCCTACAGCTTCATCCAGCAGGGGCAGATAGACCTCATCCTGAGCAGCAAGCCGAAGGACCGCCGCCTCCTCATCGAGGAGGCGGCGGGCATCACGCGCTACAAGCTGCGCCGCGCGGATGCCGAGAAGCGCCTGGATGAGACCCGGGCCAACCTCCAGCGGCTTGATGACATCCTGTTCGAGCTGAACAAGCAGATGGACAGCCTGCGCCGGCAGGCCGCCCGGGCGCGCAAGGCCCAGGACCTCGATGCCAGGATCAAGGAGACCCAGCGGATCCTGCTGGCGGGGAAGGCCGTGGAAGTGGAGGCCGCCCGGGCCAGGGTCCTGGATGCCCTGGACGCCTGCGAGCGGCGGGTGGCCGAGCTCACGGCCCAGGTCTCCGAACAGGGCTCGGAGGTGGAGGCCCTCCGCCTCTCGGTGGACGAGCAGGTGCAGGGCCAGGCGCGCAGGGGCACCGCCCTCGCGGCCCTCGACCAGCGCCTCCAGCTGATGGATCAGGACCAGGGCTTCCAGGAGGAGCGCCTGCGCGAGGCCCTGGAGCAGCAGGCGCGCCTCGAGACCCACGGGCAGGCCCTGGAGGCCCGCATCCTGGCTGCAGCCGAGGCCTCCAGGGACATCGAGGACCGCCTGACTGCCATCTCGGAGCAGCTCGCGGTCCGCGAGGCGGACCTCGCGCGGTGCGAGGAGGGGGCCGCCGTGGCCCAGGGGGGGCTGCGGCACGCGGAACACGAACTCCAGGCGCTCCGGGCCCGCAAGGCCGAATCCCAGAAGGAGGCCCAGCAGCGTCAGAAGCAGCGCCTCGCGCTCCAGGGGCAGATTGCCCAGCTGGAGGGTCGGCTCGACACCTTGAACCACGAGGAGTCGCTCCGGGCGCCCCGCCTGGAGGGGCTCGAAGCCGAAGCCGCCCAGGTGGGCCGCACGCTGGAGGGGCTGCAGGACCGGCTCGACCAGGGGGAGGAGGCCGCCCGGGTCCAGCGGCAGCATGCCGAGGCGCTGGCGGAGGCCCAGCGTCTCCTGGAACAGGAGCACCACCGCGCCAGCGCCGAACTGGATGCGGTGGAGCGCCAGCTGCGCCGCATCTCCGATCTGATCGCCAGGACCTTCGAGGATGCGGGCATGCAGGAAGGGCTCCGCTGGCTCCGCCAGCAGGGCCTGGACGCGCGTCCGCTCGTGGATCGCCTCTCCGC
This sequence comes from Holophagaceae bacterium, assembly GCA_027451045.1. Classification (GTDB taxonomy): domain Bacteria; phylum Acidobacteriota; class Holophagae; order Holophagales; family Holophagaceae; genus Geothrix. Next base: position 4,228 of record DAIDKC010000252.1, read on the forward strand.
GGACGAGGCCACCCGAGGCGACCTGGAGCGCCTTCTGGGCACCTGGCTCGCGTCCCTCGCCGTGGACAGCCATGGCCTGGGGCGGGCAGCCGAGGTCCCCGGCCACCTCCTGCTGGCGCCGGAGGGCCTGGAAGCGGCTCCCGGGACCCCCGAAGGCTGCACCCCCCTCGCCGACCATCTACGCTGGACCGGGGATAGCCGTCCCCTGGGCGATCTCCTGGCCCGCGCCTTCCGCTGCGCCGATGCGGATCTGCCCCGCCTCGCGGCCTCCCATCCCGGCATGGCGTTCGTCTCTCCCGCCCTGGTCCGCCTGCCCTACGGGCCCATCCAGCTGGGTGTGTCCGCTCCCGCGGCCTCCCTCCTCAAGCTGAAGGCGGAGCAGGAGGAATCGAAGGCCACCCGCGAGGCCCTGCTGGACCGCCTGGAGGACCTCGACTCCCGCCGCGCCCGGGGCGGCGATGCCTCCCGGGAAGCCCGGGAGCGGCTTCGGGAGATCGAAGAGGAGCTCCGGACCGTGGTCGCCCAGACTGCTGCCACGCGGGGCCAGGCGGCCTCGCTGGAGGCCCAGGTCCGGGAGATCCGGGCCTCCAGTGAGCGCGCGGACGCCCTCTGGGCCGAGATCGAGGCGGAGGTCAAGCATTGCCAGGGGCTCCTGCGCGAGCTGGAGGGGCATCCGGAAGCGGCGGTGGATGCGGAGCTGGAGCGGGAGATCCTGGAGGCGGAGATCCGGGTCCACGAGGCCCACGGACGCCTTGACGAGGCCCGGGAGGTTCGGATGCAGGCGGCGCGGGGGCGCGACGCCGCCTGGGCGGAACGGGACGGTCTCGACCGGCAGCTCCAGCTGGCCCGGCGGGGGGAGTTCGACCTGGATGTGGAACGCCAGCGCCAGCAGGCGGAGTCCCTCGCCCTGGCGACCCGCGCCGAGGACTCCCGCCGCCGGATCGAGGCGCTGGACGCCGAACGCCAGGAGCAGCTCGAGCGGCGCGCACACCTCCAGGAGGAAATTCAGGCCGCCCAGCCGCGGCTCGACCTGGACATGGAGGGGCTGCGGGTCCACGAGCGGGCCGCCCGGGAACTGCAGGCGGCCCTCGAGAATGCCCGGGCGGAGCACCAGGAGGCCCTGCTCCACCAGGCGCAGATCCAGGGCAGCCAGGAAGCCCTGGCCAAGGAGGTGGAGCTGGCCCTGGGGCTGGACATCCCGGCCTTCCTCGGGGGCATCACCGAGGCAGAACGGGAAGCCTGGGCCGAAGGCGAGATCGTCCACCAGACCCGGCTCAGCGAGCTGCACGGACGGCGGCTCGAACTCGGGGGCGTGAACCCCCTCGCCATCCAGGAACTGGAGGAATCCGAGGGGCGCTTGGCCTTCATGAACGAGCAGCGGGCCGACGTGACCTCTGCCATCGGGAACCTGGAGTCCACCATCCAGGAGATCAACGCCACCAGCGAGGAGCGCTTCCGGGAGGCCTTCGACTTCGTGAACGCACGGTTCCAGGAGCTGTTCCGGGAGATGTTCGGAGGCGGGAGCGCCCACCTGGGCCTGGAGGATCCCAAGGCCATCCTCGAATGCGGCATCGAGGTCACGGCCCAGCCGCCCGGGAAGTCCGCCAAGGCCCTCAGCCTCCTGAGCGGAGGCGAGCGCGCGCTGGTGGCCATCGTGCTCATCTTCGCCATCTTCCAGTTCAAGCCCAGCCCCTTCTGCGTCCTGGACGAGGTGGACGCCCCGCTGGACGAGGCCAACATGGGACGCTTCGCGGACCTGGTCCAGAAGATGAGGGCGGATACCCAGTTCATCGTGATCACCCACCAGAAGCGCACGATGATGGCGGCGGACACCCTATACGGGGTCACCATGGAAGAGCCCGGATGCTCCAGGCTCGTCAGCGTCCAGCTGAAGGAGGCCGAGGCGCTGGTGTGACGGATGGGTGGCGGACCTCCTTTTCGTTCCCCGTTGGCCGGATTCCATGGCCTTCCCGCCTGTCAAGCGAAAGAAAGCGGAAACTGTGGAAATCCCGGACGGCTGGGGGCTTCGAAGAATAGGATCAAGTCTTTTATGTATAATTTGAAATAGCTTTATTTATATTGACATGCATCTTGCGGATGCATGCTCTGGAAAGACTTATTGCGGCTGGATTTAGGCCCCGGGTGCGGGCTAAATCCACAGGCTTTTCCACAGGCCTTCCCCGGGGTCGGGTCGCATCCGTATGACGCGGTCGTGACGTCTCTGTGACGATCGGGCGGATCAGGCTTCCGGTTCCGGGTGGCGCGGCTCCCGCAGCCAGGCCCTGATCTCATCCTCCCCGACCCCCAACTGGGAGAGGTGCTCGGTGGCCATCTTCACGCTCTGTCCCTCGTCGTGGCACAGGAGGAGCCGCTGCCTCCATGCATCCACGGCCTTCCCGCGGAGATCGGGCTCGCCGCGATGCATGCGCTTCTCCAGTACGAAGCCCAGGTTGTTGGCCGCCTTCCGGTGGTGCGGATCCAGGTCGAGGGCCTTCTGGTAGGCCTCGGTGGCCTCCTTCCACAGCTCGGCCACCTCCAGGGCCACGCCCTTGGCGTTCCAGACATCGGCGTCCTGCGGGGCCAGGGCCATGGCCTGCTCGACCATGCTCATCTGGTCCTCCCGGCGGTTGCCCAGCCGATAGACCTCGGAAAGCCCGAGATAGGCGCTGTACTCGCCCGGATCCAGCTCGAGGGCATGGAGGAAGGCCTGCTCGGCGGCCGTCGTCTGGCGCGTCTCCAGGAGGGCGTAGCCCAGCTGGACCTCCAGGTCCGGGGCTTCGGGCTCGCGCAGGAGCGCCTCGCGGTAGCACCGGAGGGCATCGTCCCAGCGGCTCTCCTCCCGGGCCATGTCGCCCAGGGCGGCCCAGGGATTGGCCGCGTTGGGATCCGTCTTGGCGGCGAGGCTGAAATAGGACACAGCGCCTTCGCGATCCCCCATGTCCCGGCGGAGTTCGCCGAGAAGTGCCTGGGCCTCGGCCAGTACCGGGGCCTCGGGTGCCAGGGCGGCCAGGGCATAGAGCTGCCCCTGGGCCAACTCGAGATGCCCCTGCTCGCTGAACAACTCGGCCAGGATGAAATAGCTGGCGGGATCGCTGGCGTGCAGGCTGCGGGCCCGGGAGATGCAGCGCAGGCCTTCCTCCAGCTCCCCGCGCTTGAGGAGGAGTTCGCCGAGCGCATGCCATCCCCAGTAGTAGTCGGCATCGGCCCTGAGGGCCGCCACGAGCTGGGCTTCCGCCCCCGGGATGTCCTCCAGCTGCTCCAGGGCGATGGAGAGCAGGCGGAGCGTCCGGGGATCCTGGGGCTGGAGGCTCAGGGCCTTGAGGAGCCATCCTTTGGCCTCTGCCCCCTCCCCGCGATGGAGGTGCAGCAGCCCCATCAGCTCCAGGGTCTTGGGATCCTGGCCGCAGAGGGCCATGGCATGCTGCAGCGCATGTTCGGCGCCATCGGCGTCCATCAGGAGCAGCCTCAGGTACCCCAGGTTACGGAGGTGGGCGGCCTCCTCAGGATGCTCGTCGTGGAGGGCCTCGAGCTGCCCGTGGAGTTCCACGCCTTCATCCTCCGAGGCGTGGTCCCCGAGGCAGAGCAGGCGCTCGAACCAGGCCTCACCGTGAGCCCGGTCCTCGGCCAGCAGGGCGTCCAGGATCTCCCGGGCCTCCTCGTGCCGGGCCCGGCCGTTCAGGGCCCGGGCCAGGCGCAGCCGGGCCTCGAAGGAAGCTCCGGCCTGGTCCTTGAGGACCGCCAGTCCGGGGTCCAGCAGCTTCAGCCAGGGGCGTGCCATATTCGTCCTCTCGCAGGGGCTCCAGCTTATCACCGGGGCCTGGAGAGCGCCGCAGCGAGGCCGTCGCACAGCATCCGGGCCATGGCCTCCCGGGCTTCTACCGTGGCCGAACCGAGGTGGGGCAGGAGGATGGCACGGGGGGTGCGGCGCCACCGCGGATCCAGGGCCGGCTCGCCCGCGTACACATCCAGGCCCGCGCCGCCGAGGCGGCCGGCATCCAGGAGGTCCATGAGCGCCCCTTCGTCCACGATGCTGCCCCGGGCCGTGTTGACGACCAGGGCTCCGGCGGGGAGCTGCTCGAGGGCCGGGCGGTCGAGCAGGCCGCGGGTCTGGTCCGTGAGGGGGCAATGGAGGGAAATGACGGCACTGCGCCCCAGCAGGTCGGGGAGGGCAAGGCGGGGCGCCCGCCCGGGGCCGAAATCCACCTCCCCTCCTTCACCTTCCCGGTCCCAGAACACCGGATGCATGCCCAGGGCCCAGACGCGCCGCGCGAAAGCCCGTCCGATGGGACCGCTTCCCAGGATGCCGCAGGTCTTGCCTGCGAGACCGGTGCCGAGCAGCTGGCCCGGCGCCCAGCCCTGCCAGGTCCCGGATCGCACCAGGGCCTCGCCTTCCGGGAGGCGGCGGGCGACGGCCAGGAGCAGGGCGAGGGCGAGGTCCGCCGTGGCATCCGTCAGCACCCCGGGGGTGCTCACCACCGTGATGCCCCGGCGGTCGCAGGCCTCCAGAGGTAGGTGGTTCACGCCCACCGAGTAGGTGCCGACGGCCCGCAAGGCTGGAGCGGCGGCGAGATCCTGTTCCGTCAGGGGCTCGGACAGGAGCACGACCAGGGCTTCGGCCTCCGTCAGGGCCGAAGCCCATTCCGGGGACCTGAAGGGGGCGACGAGGAGCTGGGGGAAGCGCGATCCCAGGGTGTCCAGGGCAGGACCCACGAGGGGGGAGGTGGCGAGGATGCGGATGGTCATCGCTGGAGGGCCTTCAGGGCGCGGCGGATGGCCTCCGCCAGGGGGGGCTTCTCGACGCGCAGCTCCGCCAGCACCGGGAGGACCGCCTCCTCCTTGAAGCCCAGGTTGACCAGCGCGGAGCGGAGGTCCGATTCCCAGGGATCACCCGGCGCGCCGGGTCCCCCCAGGCCCAGGAGACCGGACATTCCCCCCAGCTTCTCCGACAGTTCGAAGCAGAGTTTCTCGGCGGTCTTCTTCCCGACCCCGGGGATGCGGGTGAGGCTCCGGATATCCCGGGCGCGGACCGCCTGGGCCAGGTCCTCCGGGGGCAGGGCCCCGAGGGCGGCCAGGGCCAGCTTCGGCCCCACCCCGTCCACCTTCACGAGCATCCGGTAGAGTTCCCGCTCCTGCGGCGATGCGAATCCGAGGAGGGCGATCTCGTTCTCCCGCACCAGGAGCTCCGTATGGAGCACGACTTCGGAGCCGGCCTCGGGCAGAAGTCCGTAGGTCGAGAGGCTGATGCCCGCGGCATAGCCCACGCCGCCGCATTCCACGACAGCCTGGCCCGGGAGCTTCTGGATGAGGGTTCCGCGCAGACGTCCGATCATCCCCCCAGCATACAAAGCTGGAAGGCCCCGCTGGCCCCTGGTGTCTAACCGGTCAGGAGGGGGGACGGACAGGCAGGGGCTCGAAGGCGTCCTTCTCGGCGTCCCAGGCGGCCTTCACCTGGGCGGCGCAGGTCGGGCAGATGCCGTGGGAGAAGCGGGCCTCGGTGTGCTCGGCGAGGACCAGCTCGAGCTGCCGCCAGAATCCCTCATCGTTGCGGATGCGCTTGCAGTAGGAGCAGATGGGCACGAGGCCCTTGAGCGTCCGGACCTCCCCGAGGGCCTTGACGAGCGCCTCGTTGGACTGGGTCAGCTCCCGGGTGCGCTCGGCGACCAGACCCTCGAGGCGGGCCTGCTCCCGGCGGAGAGCCCAGGTGCGCCAGGCGAGGATGAGGGCGCCGGCTCCCAGGGCCAGCAGGAGGCCCAGGGCCAGCGCCGCGGGACGCAGGTACCACGGAGGCAGGACGCGGAAGGGGAAGGCGAGGACAGGCCCGGTGGCGCCATCCATCCTCCGGGCGCGGGCCTGGAGGACATAGGCGCCGGGCCGGAGGCCGGGCAGCCGCAGGAGGTTCCCCTCGAGGGGATGCCACGTCTCGTCGAGCCCCAGGAGGCGGGTCTGGACCTGGAGATCCTCCACCCCTTCCACCAGAGGCAGCCCAAGCTTGAAGGCGACTCCGCGGGTCCGGAAGGGCAGGCGGGAGCCTGGCAGAAAGGGGTGCCCCTGGGCATCCGTGGCCACGCCCTGCACCAGGGCGGGCGGGGCGGGGATGGGGCTGTAGTAGCGCGGATCTCCACGGATCACCCCCGCGATGGTGCCGATCCAGATCTGCCCATCCGGTTCCCCGCAGATGTCGAAGTAGTCCTCGACGGGTATGCCGGTGGCCTCGGAGAAGTGGTCCGTCCGGGTTCCATCCCACCGCACCACGTCGGGTCCGCTCAGGAGCCAGACCACGCCCTTGGGATCGGTCCACCCCGCCAGCGCCCCCATGGCCGTGAGGGGAGCCTTCGGACCGAAGCCGCCCACCACCCGCCAGTCCCCGCCGGGCTTCCGGGCGAACCGCGTGATGGCGTGGGACGCGTCGTGGAGCACCCACCACTCCCCGTGGGGGCCCCGGAAGGCCCCGTTGACGTCCTCGGCGAACAGGCCCTGGGCCTTGCCGAAGTGGGTCCAGCGCCCGTCCGCCAGGACGTAGACGCCCTGATCCGTTCCCACCCATAGGCTGCCATCCGGGGCCAGGTTGAGGGAACCCGGGATGTCCCCGGGCTTCAGACCCGGCAGGGACACGGGGGCCGCGCGGAAGGCCTTGCCGTGAGGGCGAATGCGGTAGAAGGCTTTGGCAGTGACGCACCAGAGGGTGTCGTCCCTGGTCCAGGCCAGGGCGAAGGTCCAGGCCCCGCCGGGCAGGCCCTGGATCTGCAGGGGTTCCGCCCCGCCACCCGGGGGCACGCGAAAGATGGAGAGATCGTGGGGGCCGGGGGGATTGCCTCCGCACCACAGCTCTCCGTCGCCCCGTTCCGCAAGGGTGAAGGTGGCCCATCCGCGGGTTCCGGGCACCTCGTTCCAGCGCTTCCCGTCCTGGCGGTAGAGGCCGTCGTGGGTGCCCGCATAGAGCTTCCCGTCATGGGCGCAGCGCTGGATGGTGAACACCATGGTCCGGGGAAGCCCGAAGGGCTGCTCCTGGACGCTCCAGAGGAACGCCCCCTTGAGCTGCTGGAATCCTCCCGCGGAGATGGTCCAGAGGTTGCCCTGGGGATCGAAGGCGATGGGCCAGTAGCCCTGGTAGCCCGAGAGGCCCTCCTGGACGCCGATGTGCCAGACCTGGTCGCCATCCACGCAGGCGAGGCCTTCGGGCCCGTTCGTCCAGATCCGGCCGAAAGGATCCTCCTCGAGGGTGACGAAGGAGTTGCGGGTGAAGCCCATCCGGGGTCCGAAGCGCTCGGGCTTCGGCTCGATCCGCGCCAGGTCGCGGTCGGAGCGCACCCAGATGGCACCGGACCGGGTGCGGAGCACATCGGCCCCCCTGCCGTCCAGGCGCCCCTTCAGCGAGGTGATGCGCCAGGCATGGCCATCCCACTGCGCCAGGCCCCGATCCCCCACCACCAGCCGTTCCGCACCCGCGGGATCCTTCCAGCCCTTGACCCAGTCGCCTGGGCCGGGGAGCGGCAGGTCCGCGATCCTGCCCGAGGGATGGTAGATGCAGAGATGCTGCCCCAGGATGACGCCGAGTCCCTCGTTCCGGATGGCGAAGACCTTGGCCCGGGGGAGGCCGGACGGGATGTCCATCCGCTGCACTCCGTGCGGCCCGAGCAGGTACCAGGCACCCCCGGCCTTGAACCACATGCCGGTGGAGGGCTCGGGATAGGCCACATCCACGGGGGCGTCGGGCAGGCCGTCCGCGACGCCGAGCTGGCGGTAGCCCTGGGCGTCGAAACGCCAGAGGCTCCCGGGCTCGTAGAACCAGAAGCCGGACCGGCCATCCCACACGGGCCGTGAGGCGACTCCGAGGTCCTGGCCCGGCGCCACCGGGAAGAGGTGGAAGCCGAACGCCCCGGGGGATTCCGCCATACCCAAGGCACCCCCCGCCCAGAGCAGGAGGAAAAGGAGGGCGAGCCGATGGAATCGCTTGAAAGCCAAGAGGACGGAAACCTCCCGGAGGGGTGCCGCCCATGGTGTCCCTACCCGCCTGGGGCGTCAACATGGAAAGGAACGGCGGCCCGGGGGCCGCCGTTCGGACTGGAGTGGTGGACCTGATCAGGATCGAACTGACGACCTCCGCATTGCGAACGCGGCGCTCTCCCAGCTGAGCTACAGGCCCACGAACCCCCAGTGTATCGGGCCATGGCCGGGCGTCAATGCGGGCCGGTACCCCCGACGGCCGCCCAGCGGCGGCCGTCGGGGGACTGGGGGCCTCTACTTGAGGGATTCCATGATGTCGGCCAGCACCCCTGGTCCGGGCTTCACGGTGGCTTGGGGCAGGGTGGCCAGGGGTTCGTCCACGAGATTCAGGACCTCGGGCAGCGGCGGGTTCTCGGGGTTGATGTAGAGGAGGCCCGTGAGGAATTCGCCCTTCTGCATGGACTCGTGGATGGCTTTCACGGCGGTGAAACGGTCCCTGGGATCGTAGCCCTCGTGGATGGCCTTGATGGCCACCTTGGAGCCATCCGGGAAGGTCACCACCTCCGTCTGGCCCGCGGCGATGTCCACCTCCTCCACCTCGGAGTACTGGATGAACCCCAGGTCGTGGAGGGGGAAGTCGTGGTCCTTGACGTGCTTGTAGGAGCGCGTGGAGGCGTCGTGGTTGTTGAAGGTGACGCAGGGGCTGATGACGTCAATGACCGCCGTGCCCTCGTAGGCGAAAGCGGCCTTCAGGATGGCGTTCAGCTGCTTGGGATTGCCGGAGAAGGAGCGGGCCACGAAGCCGCAGCCCAGCTCGATGGCCAGGGTGCAGGGGTCAATGGGCGGGAGTTCGTTCACCGCGCCGCTCTTGAGGTGTGAGCCCTTGTCGGCGGTGGCGGAGAACTGGCCCTTGGTGAGCCCGTAGACGCCGTTGTCCTCGATGATGTAGATCATCGGGATGTTGCGCCGGATGGCGTGGACGAACTGACCTGTGCCGATGGACATGGAATCGCCGTCGCCCGAGACGCCAATGTTGATGAGGGTGCGGTTGGCCAGGCAGGCCCCGGTAGCGAGGGCGGGCATGCGGCCGTGGACCCCGTTGAAGCCCCAGCCCTGATTGAGGAAGTAGGCGGGTGTCTTGGAGGAGCAGCCGATGCCGGAGAACTTCGCGACGCGGTGGCCCTCGATGCTCATCTCGAACGCGGCGTTGATGATCTGGCCCGTGATGCTGTCGTGGCCGCAGCCGGCGCAGAGCGTCGACTTCGAGCCCACATAGTCCTGCTTGGTCAAGCCCAGCTTGTTGGAGGGAGCGGAAGGGGTGGCGGTGGACATGGTCGGGTCTCCTCTCACTTCTGCTCGAAGCCGTGGATCTGGTCGATGATGGTCTGCGCGTCGAGGGCGAGGCCGTTGTAGTGAAGGACGCTCTTGAACTTGGTCGCGTGCCCGGGATAGAACTCGCGGAGCAGGTTCGTCATCTGCCCGTCGCGGTTCTGCTCGACGACGTAGATCACCTGCTTCTCCTTCACGAAGGCATCCACCTCGGCAGTGAAGGGCAGGGCGCGCAGCCGCAGGTAGTCGGTATTCAAGCCGCCCTCCGCCAGCATGTCCTGGGCCTCGATGACCGCGGGATCGCTGGAGCCGAAGGCGAGGATGCCCTTCGCGGAGCCCAGGTTGCGGAACACCGGCTTGGGCACGTAGGACTTGGCCGTCTCGTACTTCTTGCGGAGACGGTCCACCACGGCCACGTAGTCCTCGGGCTTCTCGGAGTAGAGGGCGTGATCGTTGTGGCCCGAGCCGCGGGTGAAGTAGGAACCTTTGCCGCCGGGAGTGCCGGGCAGGGTGCGGTAGCAGAGTCCGTCGCCGTCCACGTCCTGGTAGCGGCCCCAGTCCTGGATCTCGGCCAGCTGCTTCCGGTCGAGCACCTTGCCGCGGTCGTAGGGCTTGTCAGGGTAGGCGAAGGGCTTCGAGGACCAGTTCTGCATGCCGAGGTCGAGATCGGTCATCACGAAGATCGGCGTCTGGAAGCGCTCCGCGAGGTCGAAGGCGTCGTAGGAGAACTGGAAGCACTCCTCCATGTTCCCGGGGTAGAGGTTGATGTGCAGCGTGTCGCCGTGGCTGGCCTTGGCGCACATCTCGATGTCGGCCTGCTGGGTGCGGGTGGGAAGGCCCGTGCTCGGGCCGGTGCGCTGCACGTTGAAGAACACGCCGGGGCACTCGGTGTAGTAGCCCAGGCCGATGAACTCGCTCATGAGCGAGATGCCGGGGCCGGCGGTAGTGGTCATGGAGCGGGCGCCGGCCCAGCCCGCCGCGAGCACCACGCCGGCAGAGGCGAGTTCGTCCTCCATCTGGACGATGGCCACGGTGGACTTCCCGGTCTTGGGATCCTTCCGGTGCTCCTCCGCGTATTCGATGAAGGTCTCGACGAGGCTGGAGGCCGGCGTGATCGGGTACCAGCCCACCACGGTGACTCCGGCGAAGAGCGCGCCCAGGGCGCAGGCCTCGTTGCCGTCCACGATGATCAGGCCCTCGGTCTTGTGGTCACGCACGACCTTGATATGGTCCTGGTCCGGCAGGTTCTCCATGGCCCAGTCGTAGCCGGCCACGGCGGCGGTCTGGTTGAGCTCCACGGCCTTGGCCTTGCCCTTCAACTGCTTGGCGATGGCCTTCTTGACCTCCGCCATGTCCACCCCGAGCAGGCGCGCGGCCACGCCGACGTAGATCATGTTCTTCACCAGCTTGTGCAGCTTCGGTTCGGGGCAGGAGGCCGTCACGAGCTTCTGGAAAGGCACCGGGAAGTAGGTGAGCTCGCCGCGGAGCTTGTCGAGCTGCAGCGGCTCATCGTAGATCACGAGGGCGCCCGCATCAGCCTTGGCGATGTCCTCCTTGGCCGTCTCCGGGTTCATGAGGATGAGCATCTCGTTCGTGGCCTTGCGCGCCACGTAGCCCTTCGCGCTGGCCCGAATCGTGAACCAGGTGGGCAGCCCCGCGATGTTCGAGGGGAAGAGGTTCTTGCCGCTCACGAGTACGCCCATCTGGAAGATGGCGCGCAGCAGTACGGTGTTCGCCGTCTGGGAGCCGGATCCGTTGACCGTGGCCACCTGGATGGAAAAATCATTGATCCGAGTTTTCGCCCCTCCGGTCACCGCAGGGGAGGCAAGGCTGGCAGTCATGGACGGCTCCTTTCTCGTCAGAGTAGGGGGACAGCACAGGGACAACAGGGGGCTCAAAGAGGACGTATAGGGCGTAAATATTTGACCCATAAGGGCCTCTGGCAGTATGGCAGAGCTCGCGGATGGGTGCCATCCGCCATTCCGCCGGTCGTCAGGCGAGGTGGGCGAAAATAGGCGAAAAAAAAGGGATTGACCCCTCCTGGTCGGGGTCCTACCTTGGATTCCATGAAAGCCAGCGATCTCACCCGACGCCAGCAGGCCGTTCTGCACTTCATCCGCACGTTCCTCCGGGAGGAGGGCAGGAGCCCCACTCTGGCGGAGATCGCCAAAGGGGTGGGCTCCAGTGCGGTGTCCACCATCCACAAGCACGTCCAGCACCTCATGGACAAGGGGTTCCTGGAACGCAGCCATGGGCGGGGGAACAACCTCGTGGTGGCCGCACCCGAAGTGTCGCCCGAGCCGCCGGAGTCCCGTCCGCCTGCGATGCCAGTCACGCAGGGCCCCCGTCTCATCCCCTTCTGCGGCGATGTCGCCGCGGGCGCACCCCTCCTGCCGGAAACCCGGGCGCTTCCCATCGAGGTCCCGAACAGCATCCACCGCCAGCGGGACGACGTGTTCGTGCTGCGGGTGCGGGGGGATTCCATGGTGGAGGATGCCATCCTGGATGGCGATCTGGTGGTGCTTCAGCGCAAGGCGGACTACCGCAATGGCG
>DAIDKC010000253.1 GCA_027451045.1 Holophagaceae bacterium
CCCCCCGAATTGCGCCCGGCCAGCGGGACCACGGCCACCCTCACGGTATTTGCCCTCAAGGCTGTGCCGCGGACCTCGGTGGGACGTCCCCTCAACCGCACGGAGTGGATCGAGGCCATCAAGACGGCCACGGCCCGGATCAGCGTGGATGCGGGAGGCGGTGATCTGAGCGCCGTCTACAAGATCCCCTTCAACTATGCCTGGGACATCGTCATCACCAATGGCCCGGCCACCCCGGTGGCGCCCTGAATCCCTTGACCTGAATCCATGCGCGGCGCCGGGCCCCCGGCGCCGCTTTCCCATCCACGTTCCTGGAGGCTCCGTGAAACCCCGCAGCATTTTGATCGCCTTCCTTGTCGCTGGCGGGCTGGCCGCCCAGCAACCTTCCGATGCCCCCATGGTCCAGGTCATGGTCTTCGAGGAATCCATCCAGACCCGCGGTGTTCTGCTGGCCCAGGGCGTCGAGGACCAGGCGGATCGCCAGGCCGGCACGGGGATCCGGTTGTTGGGGCAGTTCGCTGCCGATTCACCCTGGGTCTGGGAGTTGTCCGGCCGGTTCCCCAGCTCGGCCCGCATGGCCACCGACCGCGACATCATGGTCCCGACCTCGCCCAATATCCTCGATGCCCGCGGCGTGAAGATCTACTACAGCTACTGGAGTGTTGGCGCAGGTTACGAGGTGCCCCTCGGTTCCGCCGTCAATCTGGGCCTTCACCTGGAGAGCCGGGCCGAGACCATCAATCCGAAGGGCACCTATACCACCACCCTGGGAGGGGCGGGTTTCGTGGATGCCCACAAGGTGTACTGGCGTCCATGGTTCCGGCTCAGCCTGGATGTCGCCTTCCGGACCGGCGCGGTGAAGACGCTCCTCGGTGCGGAGGTGGCCGCCACCCCCCTGAAGACCGACCAGAAGACCATCGTGCCCATGCCGCTCCTCGACCAGAATACGGCGCGGGCGATGGCGCCGACTTGGGCGGGGGCCATCTACGCGGGCGTTCAATTCTGAACCGGCCCAACGCCAACCATGCCGCTCTTCCCAGGCGCGCCCCTCGCGGCGCGACTGAGGGGATTGGTACGCCCCTCAGCCCCCGATGCGGGACATCTCGATGCGGGTCCGGCCAGGGGCCGTGGCGGCGCGCTGTTCGGAGTAGCTGTCGTCCCGGAGCCTCCATCGGGCGGCCAGGAGGGCGGCGAGGTCGGAGTCGCTGTGGCCGCCCCGGAGGAAGCCCCTGAGATCGAGGCCCTCGGCGGCGAAGAGGCAGGTGTAGAGGCGCCCTTCCGCCGAGAGGCGGGCCCGGTCGCAGCCCCCGCAGAAGGGGGCGGTGACCGAGGCGATCAGGCCTACCTCACCCTTGCCGTCGCGGTACCGCCAGCCGTGGGCCACGGCGTTCTCGGTCGGTGCCAGGGGCTCCAGGGGCCAATGGCGATCCAGACAGCGGCGGATCTCCTCGGCACTCACGACGGCGTCCCGGCGCCACCCGTTGGTGGTGCCCACGTCCATGAACTCGATGAAACGGAGGACGTGTCCTCCCTCCCGGGCGAAGGCGGCCAGATCGAGGAGTTCGTCGTCGTTGACGCCCCGCTGGACCACGCAGTTCAGCTTGATGGGCGCGAAGCCCGCGTCCCGGGCGGCATCCAGGCCGCCCAGGATCTGGGTCAGCGGGAGGGTGGTGCCGCCGAGGCGCTGGAAGCGGTCCGGGCGGAGGGTGTCCAGGCTGACGGTCAGGCGCTGGAGGCCGGCGCGAAGAAGGGGTTGGGCCAGGGCGGCCAGGAGGGCGCCGTTGGTGGTGAGGGCGAGGTCCTCCAGGTCCGGGATGGCGGCCAGCATCCGCACCAGGTCCGGAAGGTCCTGGCGCAGGAGCGGTTCGCCCCCGGTGAGGCGGAGCTTCCGCACCCCCAGGGTGGCGAAGATCCGGGTCAGCCGGGCGAGTTCCTCGAAGGTGAGGAGGGCGCTCCGGGGCAGGAAGGGGTGGTCCGGGCCGAAGGCCTCCCGGGGCATGCAATAGGGGCATCGGAAGTTGCACCGGTCGGTGACCGACACGCGGAGCGTCCTGAGCGGACGGGAGCGGGCGTCCCGGGGTTCCATTCCTCCAAGCATAAGGCGCTTGGATCGGTCACAATGAAAGGTTTGATCCGGATGTTGCGCCATGGGCCTGCTTGACCGTCTCCTCCACCGCGCCCCCCAGGCGCCCCTCCCCTCCCTGGCGGAGCTCCTGGAGGCGCGGGGCGTCCCGGCCGACCTGCCGGGCCTGGATGCCCTCCGGCCCACCTTCGAGGCCCACCGGGACCTCCAGGGCCGGGAGAGCTGGGCCGAGGCCCTGGCGGAGCTGCACCGGTGCGGGCTGCCGCTTCCGGCCCCCTGGGAGGAGGTGCAGGAGCGGCTGCTGCCCGAACTCGTGCCGGTCTGGCGTGCCGATCGCGACGATCTCTGGCAGCGCCCCTTCATCGAAGGCCTCTGCCAGCGCCTGCGGGTGGGCGAGGACGTGGTTCCCGCGGCCTGGATCCGCCTGTGGGACCAGACGGAGGACGAGGCCCTGGACCTGGCCGTGGACAACCTGCGCAGGCGGTCGGAGGGGGCCTTCGAGCGCCTCCCCTCCGGCATCTACCGGAGCCCCTGGCGGGATGGGCATGACGCCGCCCGCCTGCTCCTTCCGGCGGTCTGGGACGGGCTCTTCCGCGACCAGCATCCCTTCCTGGCCATTCCCACGCCGGGAGTCCTGCTGGCGGCCCCCCAGATCCTCCTGCCCAAGCTGATGGACGCGGTGGGCCAGCTCCTGGCCGAGGGGGCCCCCCTGCTCCAGGCGGCCGTGCTGGAGCGGGTGGATGCCACCCTCCTGACGGCGCGCATCCAGGAGCCCCATCCCATGTCGGGCCCCCAGAAGGAATTCAAGCAGCTCGACTTCATGGACGCCCTGCGGGCCCAGGAGCGGGCCCTGGACCCCGCCCTGGGGCGCCTGGCCCCCGTCGGCCTGCTGAAGACCCAGCAGGGCAAGTCCCTGGTGGTGGCCACCTGGCGGGCCGGGGCTCCGGCGCTGCTTCCGGATTCCGACCTCATCGGATTCGAGACCGCGGAGGGCGCCCCCCTCGGCATCTACTGGCGCCAGTCGCTGCCCCGCATCACCGAGCTGCGCCCGGAGCCGGTGGAACTCTGGGGCCCGCGCCTCGTGCGATTCCAGGGGTTCCCGGACCCCTCCCAGCTCGCGCGGCTGGAATGCCTGGCCACGGCGGAGCAGGTGAGGGCCATGCAGTCCCAGGGGGCCGGGCGCCCCGGATCCCAGCGGCCCGCGCCGGGCCGGGCGCCTCAACCCCAACCGGGCAGCGGAGCGGCAGCGGCCGCCGCTGCCGCTCCGCTCCCGCGCCACCTCCAGGGAGCCGGGCTGGGCGTGCAGGATCAGGAGTAGCCTGGCCTGGCGGATGCCTCTGCCC
>DAIDKC010000254.1 GCA_027451045.1 Holophagaceae bacterium
TGATTTTTCTATCAAAATAGATACCATTAAGAGTGTCAATTCTGTTAACTTCAAGATAACCGTAACCGTTACTCAGGCATCCGGCGAAATTGGGTATGCACTGTTTGATAAAGATCCGTTTGATGAAGCAATTCCTTTGGAACGAAAAATTGTTGAAGCAACTACTTACACTTTTAAGGCCCTGGGCCTACGACCGCCGGGTGCCCCTGGTGTTCTGGGGCCCCTGGCAGGCCGCCCGCCGTGCCGAACCCGTGCGCACTGTGGACCTCGCCCCCACCCTCGCTCACGAGCTGGGCCTGAGGCCCGGGACCGTGGACGGCCGGGTGCTGGACCTCGCGGCCTCGCGCTGAGGCGGAAGGGAGCTGCGTCCATGAAGATCCCCCGCGATGCCGGCATCGTGGTCCTCACCGGGGCCGGCATCTCCGCCGAGAGCGGCCTCAGGACATTCCGGGACGCGGATGGGCTCTGGGAGAACCACCGGGTGGTGGACGTGGCCACCCCCGAGGGCTTCCTGCACAAGCCGGCCCTCGTGTATCGCTTCTACAACGAGCGCCGCCGGGGCCTGGCCGGCGTCCGGCCCAACGCCGCCCACGCGGCCCTGGCGCGCCTGGAATCCGCCTGGACCGGGGATTTCCTGCTCGTCACCCAGAACGTGGACGATCTCCACGAGCGGGCCGGCTCCGGCAAGGTCCTCCACATGCACGGCGAGCTGCTGAAGGCCCGCTGCCAGGCCTGCCGGAAAGTGGTCCCCTGGCCCGGGGATCTGGATGCCGACAGCCGCTGTCCAGTCTGCCGCCGCGGCACCCTTCGTCCCCACGTGGTGTGGTTCGGGGAACGTCCGCTGGAGATGGAACGCATCTACGCCGCCCTGGACCGCTGCTTCCTCTTCGTCGCCGTCGGCACCAGCGGCCACGTCTACCCGGCAGCCGGGTTCGTCGAGTCGGTCCAGCCCTGGTGCCACACCCTGGAGCTCAACCTCGAGCCCAGCAAGGTCGTGGACAACTTCCTGGAGCACCGCGTCGGGAAGGCCACCGAACTGGTGCCGGCCTTCGTGGACGAACTGCTGACCGAGGAGACACACTGACCCGATCGGGTCGGGGTGTCTCCTCGGCACGCTTCAGCGGCCGAGTCCTGGGACATGGGGGGCCAATTCCCCCCGGAGGGTTTCCAGCCTCCGGCGGCTGATGCCGAGGGTGCCGCCGGCCAGGAGGACCCGGCCGTCCGGCGCCAGCCCCTGGATCGCGCCGAGGCGCACCAGGGCGTTCCGGTGCACGCGCAGGAACCCGTGGGTCCCCAGGAGCTCCTCCCAGTGGGCCAGGGTCCCCTCCACTCGAAGGGCCCCTGCCGCGGTCCAGGCCAGGCAGTCGCCGAGATCGGCGACCAAGGCCTCCACCTCCTCCGGGCGCAGGAAGCGCTGGGCCCGCCTGCACCGCACCGGGATGCGGAGCCAGTGCTCCGACGATTCAGGACAGAGCCGCGCGAGGGCCTGGGCGAGCGTGGGCCGGGAAACGGGCTTGAGCAGGTAGTGGATGGCCCCCAGGGCGAAGGCGTCCACCGCATGGACCGGGTGGGCCGTGACGAAGACGATCCCGGGGCGGGGGGCCGACAGGCGCCGCACCAGTTCGGTGCCCCGCAGCCCCGGCATCTCCACATCCAGGAAGAGCGCATCCGGCCGCAGGCGCACAGCCAGGTCCAGAGCCTCGTCCCCATCCCGGGCCTCGGCCACGACCTCGATCCCGACTTGCTCCCTCAGCAGCCCCGCCAGCAGGTGGCGGGAATAGGGCTCGTCTTCAGCCACCAGCACCCGCATCATGCCCGCACCACCAGGCGCGCGCGATGTCCCCCCTCCGGGAGCCGCTCCAGGCTCAGGTCCCCGGGGCGGGCCAACCGCTGGCGCAGGATGGCCAGGGCCTGCCCGGTGCCTGGGCGAACGGGGCCGCCCTCCCCGGGGTCCGTGACCGACAGGCTCAGGCTCCCCTTCACCCGTTCCGCCTGGATGGCCAGGAGGCCCCCCTCCTTGCGCGGCGCGATGCCGTGCTTCACCGCATTCTCCACCAGGACCTGAAGGCAGAGCGGCGGGACGGGCGTGGACTCCAGGTCCTCGGGCACCTCCACCTTCCCCTGCAGCCGATTCCCCAGGCGGGCCTGCTCCAGGCCCAGGTAGGCCTCCACCCAGGCCAGCTCCCGTCCCAGGGGAACCAGGGACTCGGCCGTGTGGGCCATGAGGTCACGGAAGAGCCCGGCGAGCCGGTCGGCGGTGTGCATGGCCTCCTCGGGGGCCTCCTGGATCTGCCCCTTCAGGGTCGACAGGCAGTTGTAGAGGAAGTGAGGTGCCATCCGCGCCTGCATCGCCAGGTCGCGCTGCCGCGCAAGCAGCCGCTGGGTCTGGCTGGCGATCCAGGAGGAGGTCAGCGCCGGAGCCACCAGCAGGAACAGGATGCCCGTGAACACCAGCTCCGGGGGAACGCCGTGGCTCACGGTCACGATGAACGTGCCCACCACGCCGTACTGCATGACCAGAACGGCCACCAGGGCCCGCCGCCAGGTGCGGGACCCCAGGGCTGCTTCGCTGAAGGAGGCCAGGCGGCGCAGCCGGCGTTCCTCCAGGGCCTGCCAGCCCCGGGCGAGGGCCAGGGTGGCCAGGGTCACGCCCAGCACCTCCATCCCGAAATGGGCCTCGAATCCGGGCAGATGGGCCTTGACCCAGCGATGGCGGCCGGAGACCGCGAGGAATCCAAGGGCCGAGACCAGGGCCGACAGGACCTGGGCCAGGAACAGCCAGAACCGGGCGCGGCCCGGGGTGGGAAGGGGGGCAGGGGCAACAGTCGTCATGGCGTCCTCCTGCATGCGGGGCCTCGCCCCACGGACCAAGCCTCCCGCCCTGGGTCAGCCGGAGGAGGGTCCAGCCGGATGAACGGCAGCGACAGCAGGATGAACGGCGACTTCCGCTTCAGCCGCCGCTTTCCGGGTTTGCCCTCATGAAGCCCAAGCGCGCCGTGGAACTCGCCGCGAAGTAGCCCAAACGCAAGACGAAGGCCGGGGGGGGCGCACCTCGCCCCCGGCCTTTTTGGTGCCCAAGGCCCAGGGTGCCCTCGTCCACGTTGACTACCACCAGGATCTCAGGGCCCATCCAATCCCAACCCGGCGTTGTTGAGGCCTTCAAGGCGCACCTATACTCATCTTCCCCCTCAAAGGACGCTCCTTGGACGAGACGACCAAGACGAAACGCCTGATATCCGACTTCGAAGCCTCCATCCTCGTGGGGAAGGGCATTGATATCGGCTGCGGGCCTGACCCCGTGCGTCCCGATGCCCTCGGATTTGATCAGGACCAAGGTAATGCGAGCGACATCCTGAATTACGTCCAAGGGGAATTCGATTATGTGTATTCCAGCCACTGCCTGGAGCACATGCCCGATCCCCGCAAGGCCCTCCTGGACTGGTGGCAGCTCGTTCGTCCAGGTGGCCACCTCTTCCTGGTGGTCCCTGATGAAGACCTCTATGAGCAAGGCGTCTTCCCCAGCCGATTCAACAGCGACCACAAAGCCACCTTCACCCTCTCGAAGGCCAGGAGCTGGTCGCCTGTCTCCTTCAATGTGCTCGACCTCGCGCTGTCGCTGCCCGGCGGGCAGCTCATCGGGCTCTCGCTTCAGGACCAAGGCTACGACCGCCGCCTCCTGCGGTTTGGCCTCCCACAACCCGACCGGCTCACCCGCCGTGTGCTTCGTCTCTACCGGAGCCTGCGCAAGCGCCTCCACCTGCGCATCGGCATGATGGAAGCCCTCACTTCGCACTTCTCCGTCGTGGACCAGACCCTGGAGACACACGCCGTCGCCCAGATCCACTGCATCGTCCGCAAGGCGGATTAAGGCCGCTTCGCCTCCCCCGCCACCACCGGCAGTTCCACGAAGCTCGCCTTCCCGGGCGCGTGCCAGATGCGCTGGGTGGCGGGGCGGTAGTCGCCGGGTTTGGCGAAGAAGATGTTGGGCACGAAGGTCTGGGGGTTGCGGTCGTAGAGGGGGAACCAGGTGGACTGCACCTGGACCATGATCCGGTGGCCGGGGAGGAAGACGTGGTTGGCCGCGGGCAGGGCAAAACGGTAGGTCAGCGGTTCGTTCGGCACGAGCGCCTTCGGCTGGGCCGGGTTCTCCCGGTAGCGGCCCCGGAAGATGTCCGCCGACACCATGAGCTGGTAGCCGCCGAGGGCGGGCTGGTCCGCCACTTCGGAGGGGTAGACGTCAATGACCTTCACCACCCAGTCCGAATCCGTGCCGCTGGTGGAGGCCACGAGGTGCGCCACGGGGTTCCCGGCGATGCGGAGGGGCGCCGTCAGGGGTTCCGAGACGTAGGCCAGCACGTCCGTGCGGCCCGAGGCCTCCCGCTGGTCGTCCGTGAGCCACCGGGGCCAGGTGCGCACGCCCTCGTAGCCGATGGGCATGACCGGGCGGGCCCGGTAGGGGACGGGCTTGGCGGGATCGGACACGTACGCGTCCCACGCGGCGTCGCCCGCCGCCGGCGGCACCGT
>DAIDKC010000255.1 GCA_027451045.1 Holophagaceae bacterium
CCGCTGCGGTCCACCAGCGCGTACTGGTACACCCAGCCCACGGAGGTGGCATCCGGGCCGATCTCCGTCTTCACGCCCGGAGGCAGGCTGCTGGTGATCTTGCTGAGGTACTCCAGCACCCGGCTCCGGGCCCAGTAGATGTCCGTGCCGTCCTTGAAGATCACGTAGACGTAGCTGTAGCCGTAGTCCGACTGGGCGCGGATGGCCTTCACATCCGGCGCGCCGAGCAGCGCAGTGACGATGGGGTACGTCACCTGGTCCTCGATGACGTTGGGGGCCTGGTCCCAGCGGGAATAGACGATCACCTGGGTGTCGCTCAGATCCGGGATGGCATCCAGGGGGATGCGCTTCATGCTCCAGACGGCGAGCACCAGGAGCAGCGCCGCGGAGGCGAGCACCAGCCAGCGGTTATGCGCCGAGAAGCGGATCACCTTCTGGAGGAACGTCGGCTTCTCCGGATCGTAGGTGGCGTGCCCGCTCATGGTTTCACCGGCTGCGCGGGGGTGGCGGCCACCTGGGCCAGGGCGGCCTTGAGGCGGGATTCCGAATCCACCAGGAAGCTGGCGCGGGTGACGACCTGCTCGCCGGCTTCGAGACCGGAGAGGATCTCCACCTGCTCGCCGGCGGTGCGGCCCACAGTCACAGCCCGGGGCTCGAAATGACCCTCGCCGAGCGACACGAAGACCACCTTGTGCAATCCGGCATCGAGAAGGGCGTCCAGGGGAATCAGCAGCCCCTGCTGGTCCTGGCCGTGGATAACCGCCGTTCCGTACATGCCGGGCTTGAGTTCACCTTTGGGATTGGCGAACTCCAGACGGGCGTTCACGGTGCGGGTCTGGGGATCCAGCACGGGATCCAGGAAGGCCACCCGTCCCTCGAAGGTCCGGCCGGGCAGGGCCTGGAGGGTGAATTCCGCCCGGGATCCCACACGGATCCGCGACAGCTCGGGTTCGTAGAGGGCGGCCTGGACCCACACCCGGCTGAGGTCGGTGATCTCGAAGGGGCTCTCGCCCGGGCCCACGCGCGAGCCCTGCACCACGTTCTTCGCCGTCACCACGCCGGAAATCGGCGAGCGCAGCACCAGATCCTTCTCCACCTGGCCCGTCTTCGCCAGCCGTTGGATCTCCGAGTCGGGCACATCCCACAGGCGGAGGCGCTCGCGGGCGGCCCGCACCAGATCATCGCCGCTGGCCTTGTAGTCCCCCTTCGAGAGCGCCGTGGCCGTCTTGAGGGCCAGCAGGTACTCCCGCTGGGAGCTCACGAAATCCGGGCTGTAGAGGCTGAACAGGGGCTGGCCCTTGGCCACGGGCATGCCCAGGTAGTCCACGTACAGCCGATCAATGAAACCATCCACCTTCACGTTGATCTTGCGGACGCGGGTCTGGTCCACGGCCACCGTGCCCACCGTGGTGACGGTGCCGTTGACGTTGCCCATCACCACCGGGGCGGTGGTGAGGCCGATGAGCTGCTGGCGGGCCGGATCAATTGTGACGGTGGCCCGGCCCGCGACCGGCGGTGCCTCCCCTGCCACATCGCTTTCGTAGACGGGCACG
>DAIDKC010000256.1 GCA_027451045.1 Holophagaceae bacterium
TCTGCTCCGCCAGACGCCGGAACACTTCTCCCAGTTCCCGCCGCAACTCCACGAACAGCGCCTTCCTCCTGCATTTTGGGATGAAGACGACGTGGTACTTACACTCCCACCGGGAGTGGCTTAGGCTTTCTGATGAGTCCATTTCGCTCTCCTCATGTGTGCTTGGCGGCTCACACGAAAAGTCCGAAGTGGACTCCCGTATATGTCAAACATCTACTGCCACCCCGGCAGAGCCGGGGGTTTTCCTAGAAGCAATAAAAACAGTGAGCATTTCGCCGGTGCGGCCGAGCCGTTGCCGGCAGGCGTGATCTCCACCGGCGGAATGCGGTGTTGAACAAGCCCGGAGCGGCGAGGGCCGGGGGATCGTTATGCGGAAATCGCGTCCGGCAATCTCTTCCGAGTGGCAGGTCGGGGTGTACGGATGGGGTGGATTGGACCGGATGGGAGGGAGATGATCCCTTCGTTGGCGCTCATCCGTGGGCTCGGGCAGAGCTTCGCCCACCCGTCGATGGGCCTGAAATTCGAGGTTCTGGTCGCTGTGGGACTGGTATTCATGCAGCCTCCGGCGGGGGGGCGCGGGCCAAGCGGATCCGTTGGATGGGGGCCCCGCAATGGGGACAGCGGGCGGGCTCGTCGCTGGGGGGTTCGGGCGCTTCGCTCTCCACTCGGGCTGGCAGCAGCGCCCTCGCCTGTTCCAGCAGGGTTGGCGTGGCATAGAGCCCTGCGTGACGGATCTTGTGGAAGCCGTCGGGCAGGACGTGCTGGATGAACCTGCCCAGAAAGTCCACGGGATGCAGCGTGGCCGTGCCCTTCCCCTTCGTGCGGAAGGTGACGTGGCCGGGGCCAACGTCCAGCAGGCGGGAGTTCGCGATGCCCACGCGGTGCGTGTAGCGGCCCAGGTAGCTCAGGACATGCTGGGAGCGCTTGAACGGGGCCTTCGCATAGACGACCCAGCACTTGTGGGCCGCGAGGGTGGCCATCATCCGACCGAAAGCCCGCGTGCTCAGTTCGGGAAATCCCGCCTTCCGGCGCAGGGTCCGCAGGGCCTCCAGCATCTTTCCCCGCAGCAGGCGGCCCATCACCTCAACCGGGAACAGGTAGTCCTTCCGGCTATGGACGAAGCGTTTGCCGTCGATGGACAGCCCGCCCGCCGTGGCCAGCACATGGACGTGAGGATGGAACCGCAGGTCCCGTGTCCAGCTGTGCAGCACCAGAGTGAGGCCCAACGTGGCCCTGAGGCGCGTCCGGCCCAGTTCCAGCAGCAGATCGCGGGTGGCCCGGAACAGAGCGTTATAGATCTCCACGGGATGCCGCATGGCCAGGGGCCTCAGTTCGGAGGGCAGGGTAAAGACCAGATGGAAGTGGGGAACATCCAGGATCCGCTCGGCCCTCCGATCGATCCACTTCTGCTGGGCTGCGGCCTGGCACTTGGGGCAGTGGCGGTTCCGGCAGGAGTTGTAGGCGATGCGGTCCCAGCCGCACTCGGTACAAACCTCGACATGGCCGCCGAGGGCGGCCGTGCGACATCGGCTGATGGCCGTCAGGACGCGCTTCTGGCCTCTCGAGAGGGCCTGTCGGGCCTCGAGGGCCGGGCGATGGGCCCGGACGATATCCGCGATGTCATGGCGGGGCCTGGGGAAGGCCACCGCCTACACGTTCAGATCCTCCATCGGACTCCGGACCGACGCGATCTGGGTGGGGGACACCTGCGTGTAGATCGTCGTGGACCGGATGCTGCCGTGGCCCAGCACAACCTGGATCTTTCGCAGATCCGTTCCATGTTCGAGCAGATTCGTGGCGAAGGAATGGCGGAGCATGTGGGGCGTCACCACCTTGCCGATGCCCGCCACGGCGGAGGCGCAGAGCAGGGCCCGACGGGCGGTCTCGTGACAGATGGGCCTGCCGGCCTTCGAGGTGAACAGCCAGGGCTTGGGCGGTCGCTCATGCTTGTAGTAGGTCCGCAGGAGGCCATAGAGCTTCGGGCTCATGGGCACCAGACGTGCCTTCCCACCCTTTCCATTCCGCACGTGGATCACCTGCTGCATCGCATCGATGTCGGACGTCTGAAGCAGGCTGGCCTCCGAGATCCGCAGGCCCGTGGCATAGATCAGGGCGAAGAACACTCGATACTTCGCCACCAGGAAGCTGTCCAGCACCCGCTGAACCTCCGCCGCCGTAAGCACCGTCGGCAGCGGCGCATCCTTGCGTGGCATCGAGAGGAAGGCCACCTTCTCCGGCTGGCCTAGGGTGCGGGCATAGAGGAACTTGAGGGCCGAGTAGTGGCAGCGCAGCCGCTCAGGCCCGATGGGCTGGCCCTGGAGGTGCTCCACCCAGCGCCGGATGGAACCCTGCTCGGCCTCCGGAAGGTCCAATCCGAGGAACTCCTCGAACCGGCGGATCGACGCCAAATACTGCTGGATCGTCCCCGGGGCCCGATCTGCCATCCGCAGATCCCCTTCCAGGCGGGAGAGAGATAGACTGACTGCCTTCATGCAGTACCTCCTTGGTCATCTGGCGGTGCGCATTCACCGCGATGACCAAGGAGCCTGATTTTCCCTCCGGACGCTACTGGCCGCCTCCGATCAAGCTGCCGGAATGACCGTCCCCCGCCGCGGAGCGGCTTCGTTCAACTGGTCCTCCATTCCACCTTCCGCCTCGGTGGTGGCCTG
>DAIDKC010000257.1 GCA_027451045.1 Holophagaceae bacterium
TGGATCGGCGTGGAGTTCTGGCTGTTCGTGCGCTGGGGGGCCAGCGGCGGGAGGGCGGCCTACGTGCCGCGTCCGCCCGGCGTCGAGGGGTTCCTGCCCATCAGCGCCCTGATGAACCTCTGGCACTGGATCCTCACGGGACGCCTCAACACCATCCATCCCGCCTCGGTGTTCATCCTGGTGGCCATCCTCGCCCTCGGGCTCTTCCTGAAGAAGGGGTTCTGCAGCTGGCTGTGTCCCGTCGGCACCTTGAGCGAGGGGCTCTGGCGGCTGGGGCGGCGCCTGTTCGGGCGGAACCCCGCGCTTCCGCGCTGGCTCGATGGGCCGCTCCGCGCCGTGAAATACCTCCTGCTGGGCTTCTTCCTGTGGGTCATCTTCGGCATGTCAGCCCGCCAGCTCGCGGCCTTCCTGCAGAGCCCGTACAACCGGATGGCGGACCTCGAGATGTATCTCTTTTTCGCCCGCCTGTCGGGCGGCGCCCTGGGCGTCCTGATCGCTCTGGCCGCCCTCTCCGCGGTGTTCCAGAACCCCTGGTGCCGCTACTTCTGCCCCTACGGAGCGCTGCTCGGGCTCCTGTCCCTGCTGAGCCCGCTGAAGATCACCCGCCAGGAGTCCACCTGCATTGATTGCGAGAAGTGCACGCGGGCCTGCCCGGCGCGGATCAGGGTGCATCAGGTCCGCAAGGTGCGCAGCGACGAGTGCACGGGCTGCTACGCCTGCGTGGCCGCCTGTCCCGTCAAGCACACCCTGGCCATGGAGGCCCCGCGGGCCCGGAAGGTCCCCCCCCTGGTCTATGCGGCCCTGCTGGCGGGATTGTTCGTGGCCATCACGGGGGCTGCGATGCTGGCAGGCCGCTGGCAGAGCAGCCTGCCGCCCGCGGAGTACCTGCACAGCCTGCAGGGGCCCCGTGCGCCCCGGGAGGCCCCGGCCGGACCGAGTCTGGGCCGATCATGAGGTGAAAGCATGCGCCTGGCCGCCCTTCGCACCTGGACCCGCGCCTGTGTCCGCGACCCCCGTTTCCCAGGCGGGCTGATCGCGGCGCTCTTCATTGCCCTGGTGGCGCATACGGCCGTGGCCACGGGCATCATGCTCATCCTCTTCCCGGAACTGGGGGCGCTTTCGGTGGACGTCTTCTCCCGGCCGGGGGGGCTCTGGGCCCGCCATCCGCTCCACCTGGCCTTCACGCCGGCCCTGACCGCGATCCTGGGTCTGGTGGTCACCCGGAGCCTGGGGTACGGCTTCCTGTCCGTCAGCCTGGTGGTGGCCGGCTCGATGCTGATCCTGCAGGTGCTGAAGTCCCCCATCGCGCCGGCGATCTCCGCTGCGGTCCTCCCCCTGGCGCTGGACATCAGGAGCTGGGGGTACCCCGCGGCCATCCTCCTGGGGACGGCGACCCTGGCCGTGGTCTCCACCGTCCACCGGAAGCTCCTCGGCCCGGTGGGGATCGAGGCCCGCGCCCTGGCCACGGATCCCACCGACGACCTGATGGAGGGTGCAGCCGTCCGTTACCTGTGGATCCCCTTCTTCTGCCTGTTCCTCGGCGTGTCCCTCCTGCTGGTGCGGCTCACCGGCTGGCGCCTCATCCTGTTCCCTCCGGCCATCGTGATCGGCTACGAGATGTTCGCCCACCCCCGGGAGTGTCCCTGGGTGCATCGCCCCTACCTCCTCCCCGTGGCCTGTGCATTGACGGCCACCGCAGGGCTCGGCTTCACCTTGGGGTTGGGGGTCAGTGCCTGGGCCGCGACCGCTTCCATGGGATTCGGCATCCTGGTCCTCCGTCTTTTCGATCTCCACATCCCCCCGGCCCTGGCCGTCGGGTTGCT
>DAIDKC010000258.1 GCA_027451045.1 Holophagaceae bacterium
TCCGTCCTCGGGCCAGAGGGCCAGGTAGCGGTCCCAGGCCGCCCGGCAGCCCTCGTGATCCCGGAGGCCTCGGAGGGCATCCGCAAGGCCCAGCCAGGCCTGGCGGTGGTCCGGAGCCACCGCCAGCACCTTCCGGAAGCAGTCCGCAGCCTCCCCGAACGCCCGGACCTTGCGGCGCTCCTGTCCCGCCTTCATCAGCCCCTTGAGATCCACGACAGGCCCTCAAGAAGCGAAGCGTACCCTGGCTGCGGGGGGGCGGCGAGGCCCTGGGCAGAGAGGTGACCACAAGGACCGTGTCGCACCCTCATCAACAAGCAAGATGATCATGTATATGAGTCTTGTGATAGTAAAAAACAGGCAAACAATTATTTGAAATATCCAAAATTCACGTCTACCATCGGCTTCCTGGATCCTCCACCAACCCGCCTTTCCAGATTTCCCAGGTGGCTCATGAATCCGATGGCTTCTTGCCCTCCCGACGCGCGCCTGTCCGCGCCAACCCCGGTCCGCCGGCCGGTCTTCCGGAACCTCGGGACGTTCCCGGTGCCCCTCCCGTCCGAACCCGTCCTGGTGGTGGAAGACGAGCCGAGGACTCGGAGGTACCTCTGCCTGGCCCTGCAGAAATCGGGGTTCAAGGTGCTCGAAGCCGGTCATGGCGCCGAAGCGATGGAGCTTTTCCATCGCCAGGTGCCCCGGGTGGTGCTGCTGGACATCGGCCTGCCGGACATGAGCGGATTCGACCTCTGCCGCGCCATGAGGCAGCAACGCGAGGATCTGGCCATCCTCATGGCCACAGGCCGCGCGGAGGATGCCGACAAGGTGACGGGACTGGAACTGGGCGCGGACGAGTACCTCGTGAAGCCCTTCGGTCCGGAGGTGCTGGTGGCCAGCATCAAGGCCGTCCTGCGCCGATGCACCCATGCCCCGAGCCCCTCGGGCGAACTGGCCTACGGGCCGTTGCGCCTGGATCCGCTCACCCTGAAGGCCTTCAAGGACGACCGGGAACTGGACCTCACGCCGAAGGAGTTCGCGCTCCTGGCGCTCTTCCTCAGGCATCCCGGACAGGTGCTCACCCGCGAACGTCTGCACCAGGAGATCTGGGGCGAGCACCACTACTGCTGCCCCAAGACCCTGGATGTCTTCATCTGCAAGCTGAGGGAAAAGCTGGAAGCGGATCCCGCCCATCCGGTGCATCTCAGGACGGAGCGGGGCGTGGGCTTCGTCTACCAGTGAACCCCGGACTCCCGGTCGGTTCATCCCCAGCGCCGGCCCCCTTCGGGACCCGGGTAATTCCGGCATCTCCACGGTTTGTCATTGTTGAAAAAAAATATGTATTTAGTAAATTTTAACCATTTAATCCATTGAATGAACTGATCCAGCAAGGCATCTTTGATCATCCATCAGCCATTGACCTCTTCCCGGTCGTCCAGGCTGGCAGCAACTCCTCAGGTCCTTCAGCGGGCGCAGCCTTGGTGGCCCAGCTCGCCCTCGGCCTGCCTCCACGGGCCCTACGGGCCCATCCCCCAACATCGTCCGGCCGGGACCGGGATCCCGCAGCCGGGCACTCGCTCCAAGGAGTTCCCATGCGCAAGCTCATCGCCCTCGCCCTGGTCGCCGCCGCCGCGCCGATGTTCGCCGATGACGGAAACAGCGCCACGGCCACGGCCACAGCCACCGTGACCCTCTTCGCTCCCGTGACCCTGGCCGCCAGCCAGAACCCCTTCAATCTCGGCAAGCTGGTCATCCTCCAGACGGGACAGAGCGCTTCCGTCACCTTCGGGGGCGGAATCATCCAGAACCGCGTGAACTGCGTGGACTTCAACGGCACGGGCAAGGTCGCCGCCAGTTTCCCCACCTTCACCTTGACCAAGGACGCCCTCCTCGGGGTCTCCTTCAGCACCACCTGCAACAATGCCGATCTGGTGCTCGTCACCCCGACATCCGTGACCGACGGCAGCACCACGTCAACCTTCCAGCTGGCCGGGACCTGGACATTCAATAGCGCCGGTGACCACAAGGCCGATATCACCGTCACGGCGTCCTACATCTGAGGGAGGCCCAGGTCCGGGATTGCTCCCGGATCCGGGATCGCGCCATGAAAAAGCTCATCCCCACCCTCCTCCTGGCTCTCCCAGGACTCGTGTGCATGGCCGGGGAAGGCAACCAGGCCGTGCTATCCGATGTCCAGGCACAGGTCCAGGTCATCAAGCCCATCCGCGTCGAACGGAAGGCTGACCTGGTGTTCGGCCAGCTCGTCGTGGACTCCCAGCGGGGCGACGGTGTGGTCACCATCTTCGATACCCCGCTTCTCGAAGGGAATTACATCTGGTGGAAGCACAACCCTGGCCTCCAGGCGCACCCCGCCCGGTTCACCGTCACAGGCGAGGAAGGCTACGAATTCAACTATTCCGCCACCACCATGATGGAACTCACCCGATCCGGGGTGGGCATCCCGATTACCTTCGAGTCCATTGTTGCCCCGAACCCCATCGCCTTCGTGGGAAGCATGGAAAATTCAGGCACCATCTCCGCTGACATCATCGTCGGAGGCGCCCTGCACATCGTTCCCGGCACCCTCCCCGGCACCTACAGTGGAGCGTTCGAGGTCCGTGTCTCCTACATGTGATGCCGCCACCCTCCCCAGGCGGGAGGTTCCGGGGGTCACGCCGCTCACTGGCGTGACCCCCGTTTGAGCGTTCTTTCCCGAGGTCTCCATGCGCATCCCCTGCCCGCT
>DAIDKC010000259.1 GCA_027451045.1 Holophagaceae bacterium
CGATCTGCTGAACTACGTGAACGACCATCGCATCCCGCTGGAGTGCTGCCCCTCGAGCAACGTGCAGACCAAGGCCGTGAAGAAGATGGCCGACCATCCCATCCGCCTCTTCTACGACCTGGGCCTGCGCGTCACCGTGAACACGGACAACCGCATGGTCACGAACACCACGGTCAGCCGCGAGTTCCAGGTCATCCACGAGGAGCTGGGATTCAACCTCGAGGAGATCAAGGAAGTCATCATCATGGGCTTCAAGAGCGCCTTCCTGCCCTATGCCCTCAAGCGGGCGCTGCTTGCGGAGGTGGTGCACGAGCTGAAGGCATTCAAGCCCGGCAGCCTCGAAAGCAAAAAAGAGCATCTCTGATATCCTGACTGGAGAGGTCAGGATTTATGCTCGATCGCCTTTCAGCCTTTCTCGACCGCCATGCCCGGGTGCTCCTGACCACCCACGAGAACCCCGACGGGGATGGCGTGGGAGCCGCTGTGGCCCTGGCTGCGCATCTGAAGGCCCTGGGGCGCCAGGCCCGCATCGTGGTAACACCGGCGCTGCCCGAGAACCTGCGGTTCCTCGATCCGGAGGGCTGGATCGAGGCCCACGATCCCGGAGGGGTCCATCGGGACCTGGCTGCCTGGCCCGACGCCTGGCTGCTCGTGGACGCTTCCGAGCCCCACCGCATGGGCCCCCTTTTCACCGCCTTCGAGGGCACGACAGCGGCCCGGGCCTGCCTCGATCACCACCTGAAGGACGCACCCCAGGGCTTCGACGCGGAGTTCACCGATGCCGCCGCCAGCGCCAGCGCGGAACTCGTCTACGATCTGGTCCGGCCGGTGCGCCCGGGTCCCCTCCCCGCGGTGATGGCCCAGGCGCTCTACGCCGGCCTCGTGAGCGATACCGGGAACTTCCGCCACTCCAACACCACCCCCAAGGTCCACCGCATCGCCGCCGATCTGATCGCCCAGGGCGTCCACCCAGCGCGCACCTTCAACGCCCTCTACCAGACCGCCACGCCCGCCAAGCTGAGGCTCTTCGGCCGGGCGCTGGGGAGCCTCAGCCTCAAGGATGGTGGCCGGTTCGCCTACGTGACCGTGACCCGTGCGGACCTGACCGCGTGCGGGGCCACCCACGAGGACCTGGACGAACTGGTGGAGGAGCCCCGCAAGCTCAGGGGCGTCGAGGTGGCCGCCCTCTTCTCCGAGACCGCGGATGGGCGCTCCAAGGTGAGTTTGCGGTCCCGGGAGCGGGTGGACGTGAATGTCGTCTGCCGCCGCTTCGGGGGTGGCGGCCACCGCCTGGCCTCCGGCGCCAAGGCGGCCATGCCCCTGGGGGAGTTCGTCACCCAGGTGGAAGCTGCCGTCCTGGGCCAGATGGCCACGGACCTCGCCTGAACTCCCGCTCCCCCGTCCTTGCGCGACGGGTGATCCGATCCCAGACTCGAATGCACCGTTTCCGGCATCCAAGGGGTGTCGGACTTCATCCCGGATCCCCATGGCCCCCAAAGAATCCAGCAGCGCACCCAAGCTCGAGCTGTTCTGCAAGCTCCAGGCCGAGAAGGTTCCCTTCATCGCCAAGGCCAACGTCCCCTCCATCTTCGGGAAATTCATGGTCTATGGCTTCCTGGAGCACGCCACGGGCAAGGAGCACCTGGCCATTGTCTGCGGCGAGATTGACGCCCGGAGGCGCATTCCGGTCCGCATCCACTCGGAGTGCTGGACGGGGGATGTGCTGGGGAGCCTGAAGTGCGACTGTCGGCAGCAGCTGGAGGAAGGCCTGCGCCACATCGCCCAGCACGGGGGGATGGTGCTCTACCTGCGCCAGGAGGGACGCGGCATCGGCCTCCTGAACAAGCTGAAGGCCTACGCCCTCCAGGAGCAGGGCCTGGATACCGTGGAGGCCAACCACTCCCTGGGCTTCCCCGATGACCTTCGGACCTACGATTGCGCGGTGGAGATGCTGAAGTTCTTCGGCATCACCCAGGTCAAGCTGCTGACGAACAACCCCCGGAAGATCGGCGCCCTGAAATCCGCCGGCATCGAGGTGGAGCGGGAGCGCCACCAGCTTGCCGCCAACCCCTACAACCTGCGCTACCTCAAGACCAAGGCCCGGAAGAGCGGGCACATGCTCGACTTCGAGGAGGAGCCGCTGTCATAGGCTCCGGAGCGCTGCGATTTCCTGGGGCGAGAGGAAGCGCCAGGCTCCGGGCTTGAGGGCTGGGTCCGAGAGGGGGCCGAATTGGACGCGTCGCAGCTTGCTGACGGGGTGACCCACGGCCGCGAACATGCGCCGGATCTGCTGGTTCTTGCCTTCGGTGAGGGTGACCCGGAGCCAGGGATTCTCGACCCGTTCGGCCACCTCCACGAGGCAGGGCTTCAGGCGGCGTCCATTCAGGCGGAAACCCTCCCGAAACTCCTTCAGGGTCTCGGGCCTCGGCATCCGGTGGACCTTCACGAGGTAGACCTTGGGGATCTCGTGCTCGGGGCCCGCCAGGGTCTGGGCCAGGGCACCATCGTTGGTGAGGAGGAGCAGGCCCTCGGAGTTGAAGTCGAGACGTCCCACCGGATAGACCCGGGCCGGGACGCCCCGCAGGAGGGCCATCACCGTGGGGCGGCCCTGGTCGTCCTTCACGGTGGTGACGTAGCCCTTCGGCTTGTTCATGAGGATGTAGACCGGTGCCTCCCGGTGGATGGGCATCAGGTCCACCGTGATCTCGTCCCGCACGGGGTCGGCCTTGGCTCCCAGTTCCGTCACGGTCCTGCCGTTCACCTGGACCCGGCCCTCCAGGATGATGGCCTCGCAGGCCCGGCGGCTGGCCACCCCCGCGGCGGCGAGGAGCTTCTGGAGGCGCTCCAGGCCGGCACGGGACGGCGACGCGGGGGCGGGCTGCAGGCGGCCATCGGAATGCGAACCTGGACGGCTGGGGCCCTTCGGAGCGGGGGGTGTCATGACGACTCCTGTGGCGTCTCCCGACGCGGAGGGTCGAGTCTATCAGCTCCGGTTCTCCGAAGCATGGGCCAGGGTCGCCCGGATGAAGTAGTGGATGCCCGAAGCCAGCACCAGTCCGGCCACGAGGTAGTACATGCCCGGGTTGAAGCGGGCCATCCAGGGGCGGGAACCGAGGGCATTGAAGAGCAGGCCCAGGGAGACGGCGACCAGCTGGGTGCCGGTGCTCAGCTTGCCCAGCAGGCTCGGCTGGAAGCGGCTGGCGCTGAGGCGTTCCACCGAGGCGAAGGCATAGAAGGAGATGACGAGATCGCGGGAGATGGCCAGGATGGCGACCCAGACCGGGATGGGGGCGATCATCCCCGCCGAGCGCCAGGCCAGCAGGATGAAGGCCGTCGTCATGAGCAGCTTGTCCGCCGCGGGGTCCAGGACGGCTCCGAGGGCCGAACTCTGGTTGAAGCGCCGCGCGATGAACCCATCCATGAGGTCCGTGAGGCCAGCGGCCGCGAAAATGGAGAAGGCCTCCCAGTTGCGGCCATACCAGACCGCAATGGCGAAGAAGGGGATCGCGAGGATCCGGAGCAGGGTCAGGATGTTCGGAAAGGTGAGGCTGGCAGGGCGCATCCCGGACAGTTTAGACTCAGATCACTTTCGAGCCCCGCGCACTTGTCGCAGACCGAAGGACGGCTAGACTTGAAAGCATGGTTGAGAATATGACTCAGAATCAACTTGTTCCCCTCAGCAGCCTCCAACCGGGAGAGCAGGGGGAAGTGATGCGGGTGCAGGCCCATGGGAGCATCCGGCAGCGGCTGCTGGAGATGGGGTTCATCCGGGGGGCCCGGCTGAAGGTGGAGAAGCTCGCCCCGCTGGGCGATCCCATGGAACTGGTCATCAAGGGCTACCACCTGTCGCTGCGGCGGGAGGAGAGCGGCTGCATCCTCGTGCAGCGGGTGGCCTGATGCCTCTGGTCGTCGCCCTCGCCGGAAACCCCAATTGCGGGAAGACGACTCTCTTCAACGCCCTCACCGGGGCCCGCCACCACGTGGGGAACTGGCCCGGCGTCACGGTGGAGCGCCGGAGCGGGACCTTCGAGTGCGACGGGGTTGACCTGGAGGTGGTGGATCTCCCCGGCACCTACTCCCTCGCCGCCCGGAGCGAGGACGAGCGGGTCGCGGCCCAGGCCCTGGCATCCCCCGAGGTGGATCTCGTCCTCAATGTCCTGGATGCCTCCAACCTGGAGCGGAACCTCTACCTGACCACCCAGCTCCTGGAGCTGGGCAAGCCGATGGTGTTCGTCCTCAACATGATTGACGACGCCGAGCGGCGGGGCATCCGGGTGGACCAGGGGGCCATGGAGGAGCTCCTGGGCGGTCCGGTCCTGGCCACCATCGGGAACCGGGAGGAGGGGATCGCGGCGCTGAAGGCCTTGCTGGCCTCCCTGGCCCGGGGTGAGGCTGCGGCCCGCTGCCGGCCGGTGGCCGTGGACTACGGCCACGACGTTGAGGGCGAGCTGCGGAAGATCGAGGGCGAGATCCGGCGGGACGAGACCCTCGCGGCCACCATGCCCGCCAGGTGGCTGGCGCTCCAGCTGCTGGAGGGGAGTCCGGCGGGACGGCAGGCCGCGGAGGAGAGCCACGCCCGCGAGGCGATCGGACAGCAGGTGTCCAGGAGCGCCGCCTTCCTGGAGCGCCATCTCGGCCAGGATGCCTCCACCCTGGTGGCCGAAGGCCGCTACGGGTTCGCCCACGGCCTGGTCAAGGAAGTCGCAACGGCGCCCGTGGAGGACAGGAAGTCCATGACGGCCCGCCTGGATGCCATCCTCACCCACCGCTACCTGGGGATTCCCATCTTCATCGTGATCCTGGGCCTGGTGTACTCCGTCTCCTTCATCCTCGGCCAGATCCCGCAGAACTGGATCGCGGAGGGCTTCAAGGCCCTCGGCTCCACCGCCGCGCGGCATCTCCCGCCCGGGGAACTTACCAGCCTCCTGGTGGACGGCGTCATCCCGGGCGTGAGTGCGGTGATCGTCTTCGTGCCCGTGATCATGATCCTCATGGGCTGCATCGCCTTCATGGAGGACACGGGCTACATGGCGCGGGCGGCCTTCATCATGGACCGGCTGATGCACGTCATGGGGCTGCACGGGAAGAGCTTCATCCCCCTCATCATGGGCAGCGGATGCAACGTCCCGGCGATCCAGGCTTCCCGGACCATCGAGAGCCGGCAGGACCGCCTGATCACCATCCTCGTCACTCCGCTGGTCTCCTGTTCGGCCCGGCTCCAGGTCTACATCGTCATCGCGGGCACCTTCTTCACCCCCTTCAAGGCCGCCATGGCCATCGTCGCCATGCATTTCCTGGGGCTGGGCCTGGCGGTGCTCATGGCCCGCCTCCTGCGCTCGGCGATGTTCAGCGGCCCCAGCTCGCCCTTCGTGATGGAGCTGCCGCCCTACCGGCTCCCGGTGCTCAAGAGCACGGTGATCCACATGTGGGAGAAGGGTTCGCTGTTCCTCACGCGGGCCGGCACCACCATCTTCGCCGGAGCCACGCTGGTGTGGTTCCTCTCCCGCTTCCCCGGTACGGCCAATCCCCAGTGGACCCAGGAATACGTCCAGCAGCGCCAGGCGGTGCTGGCCCTCCACCTGCCCCAGGCCGAGGCCGCCGGCCGCCTTCGGGCCCTGAAGCTGGCCCGGGAGAGCCGCATCGTGAACAGCAGCTTCGCGGCGCGCATCGGGAAGGAGGTGGCTCCCGTGCTCCAGCCGATCCTGGATCCGTATCACCGGCGGCCCGAGGCCTGGAAGGATGTCATCGCCCTCACGGCCGGTTTCGTGGCCAAGGAAATCGTGGTCTCCACGATGGCCGTCATCCACCAGGCCAGCAACCAGACGCGCCCCGGGGAGCGCCTGAGCCCCCTCCAGCAGGCCCTCAAGGACCACTCGGGCCTGACGCCCTTGACGGCCCTGGCCTTCATGGTCTTCACGCTCATCTACACGCCGTGCCTCGGGACGGTGGCCATGATCCGCCGCGAGGCGGGCAGCTGGGGCTGGGCGGGATTCTCCATCGCCTATGGCCTGGTGCTGGGGTGGGGCCTGGCCTGGCTCACGGTGGTGGCGGGCCACTGGCTCGGATTCGCATGAGGTGGGAGATGGACATCCAGATGGCGGGAGCGATGGTGCTGGTGGGGGCGGCCGCCCTCTGGTTCGCGCGCGGCTTCCTGCGGGCCCTGCTGGGGCGTGGCGGCTGCGCGAGCGGGGGCTCATGCAGTTCCTGCCGCTCAGGCGGATGCGACGTCGCCCGCTTCGAGGCCATCCGCATCGCCCAGGAGGCCCGGACCGGGCGTCCTCCCCGCCCCGTCAGATGAAGACCGGCATGGCGGACCCGGGACTGGCCCCGAGTGCCGTTGCGGGGGCTGGATCGGCCGGGAGGTAGGCGGGCTGCCACATGGCCTCCGCGATCACGCCCGGGAGGAGGTCGTCATCCAGGATCCGGCCCGCCACGCCGGCCATCCGGGCCTCCCGTGCCACGCCTGCGGCCACATGGGCCGTGATGTCGCGGATCCGGGTCACGGAAGGGAAGAGGCTTCCGGCCGTGAGGTCCTCGTCGCGGACCTCCGCGGCCAGCTGCCGGCTGGCGGCGGCGAACATCCCGTCCGTCACCTCCCGGGCCTCGGACACCAGGGCGCCCAGCCCCACGCCTGGGAAGATGAACACGTTGTTGCCCTGCCCGATGCGGTGCTCGCGACCGGCATGGCGCACCGGGTCGGACGGGCTCCCCGTGGCCACCAGGGCTCGGCCCTCGGTCCAGGCGAGGATGTCCTCGGCGCGCGCCTCCGCCTTGCTCGACGGATTGGAGAGCGGGAGCACCATGGGACGGATGGCATGCCGTGCCATCTCGCGGATGGCCGCCTCGGTGAAGGCGCCCGGCGTGGCGGAGACCCCGATGAGCAGCGTGGGGTGGAAGGCCTGGACCACGGCGGCGAGGTCCCGGCGGCGCTCCGGCGTCAGGCCCAGGCTTTCCGCCCGGGCCGCAGGCCAGGCGAAGGGGCGCTGGACCGGATCGAGGGTGGGATCGTCCTCGACGAGCAGCCCCTGGAGATCCATGTGGGCCGTGGCCTCCGTGAGGGCCTGCTCCGCGAGGCCCTCCTTGCGCAGGGTCTCGCGGAGGAGCCGGGCGATGCCGATCCCCGCGGCGCCCGCGCCCACGAAGAGGGTCCGCTGGTTCCGGAGCGGCACGCCGGTGGCGCGGGCCCCCGCGATCATGGCGGCCACGGCCATGGCGGCCGTGCCCTGGATGTCGTCGTTGAAGCTGGGGAGGGCCTTCCGGTAGCGGTCCAGGAGGCGGAAGGCGTTGAGCTTCTTGAAGTCCTCCCACTGGAGCAGGGCGCTCGGGAATCGCGCCTTCACGGCCCTCACGAACTCGTCCACGAGGGAATCGTACTCGTCGCCCCGCAGCCTGGGTGCGCGCCAGCCGAGGTAGAACTCGTCCTCCAGGAGCTCGAGGTTGTCGGTGCCCACGTCGAGGCTGATGGGCAGGGTCTGCCAGGGGGGGATTCCTGCCGCGGCCGTGTAGAGGGTGAGCTTCCCGATGGGGATGCCCATGCCGCCGGCGCCCTGGTCGCCCAGGCCGAGGATCCGCTCGTTGTCGGTGGCGACGATCAGGCGGATGTCCTCGAACGGGGCGTTCCGCAGGACATCGGCGATGTGGCCGCGGTGCTCGGGGGTGATCCAGAGGCCCCGGGCCCGCCGGAAGATGTGGCTGAACTCCTGACAGGCGCGTCCCACCGTGGGGGTGTACACGATGGGCAGGAACTCCTGGATGTGGTCCAGCAGCACCCGGTAGAAGAGGTACTCGTTGCGGTCCTGGAGCGCGGCCAGCCCGATGTACTTCTCGAGGGGATCCGGCTTGCGCTGGATGCTGGCGTAGATGCGCCGTGCCTGCTGGTCCATGGTGCTGACCGCGTGGGGAAGCAGCCCCTCCAGCCCCAGGGTGATCCGCTCCTCCAGCGTGAAGGCGGTGCCCTTGGTGAACATGGGATGGCGCAGGAGGCGGGTGCCCCGGTAGGGCACCGACAGGCGTTTGCGGCCGCTGGGCTCGGTGCGCAGGTCGTAGCGTTCCATGGGCGCCTCCTTCGCGGAAGAGGTGGACGCCCTCCCCGTTCGGAGACGCCGGGAGGGCTTCGTCCACCTTCCACGGAGCCGGGAGCAGGCACCGGACGGTACGGGTGGTCAGGCAACCTTGAGCAGCCCAATGTGCATCCGCGGTCGCGCCTTGTCCAGGTTGGGGATGGGTGGGTCGCCTATTTGACGCCCAGACCCGCGGCCTCGCGGCGCAGGGTCTCCCAGCGGCGGAGCGAGGCCTCGACGAGGGCTCCCAGCCGCCGGTACCCGGTCCGGGCGTCCGGGGAGGGGTCGGCATCCGAGCCGTCCACGGCATGCATGAGCTCGCCAAGGGCGCCATCGAGGTACCGGAAGGTCCCGGTGCTCGTGATCGGCACGGCCCACACGTTGGCTGGGTTGGCCGTCCTCGCCCGGCCTTCCAGGGCCGCGAGCTCCTGGTCGAGCCGGTGGAAAGCGTCACTGCGCGGCCCCTGGGGCGTCTTGGCCTGGAGGCGGTGGTGGAGGGCGAGGGCCCCATCCTCCGCCGTGGCCAGCTGGACCTGCAGGGCCTCGATGCGCTGGCCGAGGGCATCCTGGCGCAGGAAGGCGGCCTCGGGGAGGTGGACGCGGGGATCCGGTGCCACCTCCAGGGGCTGGCGGTAGGCGCGGCCATCCACCGTGAGCGTCACGGTGTAGCGGCCCGGAGGCACCCAGCGGCCGTCGGCGTAGACGTTCCCGCCGGACAGGGCCGGCGGCAGCATCCGGTGCAGCGGCCACACGAAGCGGTGCTGCCCCGGTGTGGTGGCGAGGGCGGAGGGGCGGGAGATCCATTCAGGCGCCGCGTGCGCCGTGCCGGGACCGGGGATGGACGGGTGATCCGCGCTGGAATAGCGCCGCACCAGGTCCCCCTGGGCATCCCGGATCTCCAGGGTGATCGGCCCCTTCGGCGCGTCGGCCAGCACGTAGTCCAGCCAGGCGCCGAAAGGCGGGTTCGGGGCCTGGGGCTCCTCCTTGGTGAGGGGGGTGCCGGTGAAGGCGGCCGGCCTGAGGCGGAGCGCCGTATCGGGCGCCAGGAGGCGCGTCCGGAGGGAACCGGCTTCGGCCTGGCGCAGGGGGGCGATGCCGTCGAGGATCCAGAATCCGCGGCCATGGGTGGCGATCACCAGGTCGTGGCCGTGCACCACCAGATCCCGCACTGAGACCCGGGGGAGGTTGAGCTGGAGCGGCTGCCAGTGCCCGCCCCCGTCGAAGGAGGCGAACACGCCCTCCTCCGTGGCGGCATAGAGGAGGCCCTTCCGGACCGGGTCCTCCCGGACGGCATTGAGGAAGGCGCCGTCCGGCAGCCCGGCGGCGATGGACGTCCAGTGCCTGCCGCCGTCCCGGGTCCGGTAGAGGTAGGGATGGCGGTCTTCCAGGCGATGGCGGTCCACGGCCACGTAGGCCGTGCGGGGATCGTAGGGGGACGGCTCGATCCCCGCGATCTTGGACCAGGCGGTGAGCGCCGGCGGCGTCACATCCGTCCAGTGGGCGCCTCCGTCCGCGGTGTGCCACACCCGGCCGTCATCTGTTCCCACCCAGAGCAGGCGGGCGTCCAGGGGCGAGGGGGCGATGGCGTAGATGACGCCCCGGCGGGGGCCGGCGCCCGCATCGCAGGTCATGCCCTCGGCCTTCAGGCTCGGAGGCGCGCCGGGGTCGGGGCGGGTGAGATCCGGGCTGATCGCCTGCCAATGCTGGCCGCCGTCCGTCGTCCGGAAGAGGCGCTGGTTCCCGAAGTAGAGTGCCTCGGGCCCCTTGCGGGAGAAGGCCAGGGGCAGGGTCCAGGCCCGGCGGTAGAGGCCGGGCCTGGGCAGCGTCGGGTCCACGGACCGGGTCTGCTCCGTGCGGAGGTCCAGGCGGTCCACGGTCCCGCCGTAGAC
>DAIDKC010000260.1 GCA_027451045.1 Holophagaceae bacterium
TAGGCGAAGAAGGCCACGGCAGAGCCCAGACGGCTCGCAGGCACCAGTCCCAGACGCGTGTAGGCCAGCCAGTTCGCGAAGGGTTCCAGGAAGTGGTAGAGCACGAACCACAGCGGCAGGGCCGGCAGCAGCCAGCCGCCCCGGCGCCAGAAGCCCGGCTCGCGGGAAATCGGCTGGCTGCCGCCGCAGCAAGCCATCTCGTTCATTGCGTCAGACATGAAGATCTCCAAGGATGCGGCCGGCTCTTTCCGGGCATGCGCGAGTTCGATTCGACTCAAAGGGTGGTTCGACGCACCATCGTTCAGGGATGCTCTGGAGGAGGTCGCCGGCTGGAGGCTGGGAGTGACCGGAGGAGGTCCCGAAGGTGGGCCTTGGTTACCTCCTTGTCCGGGAAGCGGATGGCTTCCTGTGGGCAGTACCCTGCGCACTTGTCGCAGAGCACGACGCACTGGCCGGGGTTGACCACGTCCATTTGGTTGGTCTGCTCGTTGAGCGCGTAGACGCCATTGGGGCAGACATCCAGGCAGTCCCCGCAGCCGATGCAGCGCTCGGGGTCGATGCTGGGCGCCCAGGGAATCGCTTCCCGGGGGAGGCCCATGAAGGTGCTTCCTGCCATGGCATCCCCCCCGTCTAGGCGTTCGCAGGCGAGGCGAGGAGCGCCTGCTCGATCTTCTGGAAGACGGAGTCGGTGGTCTCCTGGGCCATGCTGATGGGGATCCAGTGGGCGGCATCCATGGGCACGCCGGCCTTCTGGAAGCCTTCCCGCAGGAGCTTCTCCTGGCGCTTCTCGGCGCAGGCGGGGGTCAGGAACTGGATCTGGCGATCCACGAGATGCCCCATGAGGCGTTCCCCGTCCTCCTCGCACAGGCGGGGATGCAGGGCCATGAACTCGACCTTGTCCCCGAACTCCAGGCGGACCCGCTCCGCGAGCGCCCAGAAATCGATCTTGGCCATGCTGGGGCAGGCGCCGGAACAGGTGCAGAAGAGGATGGCCTTGCGGGTCGAAGCTGGCTCGTGAGTCATGATGACCCTCCTTTCTACCGCACGGGCGGTATGAGCAGCGTCGGGATGGGCGCGTGCCGGGAGATGTGGTGGGCGAGGCTCCCCAGCAGGATGTCCCCGAAGTAGCCACGCCCCTGGGAGCCCATGAGGATGAGGGTGTAGCCTTCCAGCCCGGCTTCCTTCAGGATTTCCCTCTTGGGGAACCCGTATGGGAGCCGGATCCGGATATCCGATGCGCCGAGCTGTCCGAGGCGGGAAGCCAGCCGCTCCAGCCGTCCCGTGTCAATGCGGTTGAACTCCTCCAGGCGCTCGTGGAGGTGGGCCCCGATCCGGCTCTCGTCCTGGACATGGATCAGCGTGACCCGGCGGCAGCCCTGCCGCACCAGCTCCTCCAGGCCTGAGAAGGCATGGTCCGCCGTATCGGAGAAGTCGGTAGCGAAGAGCACGTGCTGGAGGAAGTCCTGGCAAACCATCTCGCAGGCCGGCCCGGGACCCTCCAGATACCTCAGCCGGGCGATGAAGACCGGCACCTCCGAGCGATGGAGGATCTCCTGGGCCACGCTGCCGAGCAGCCTGTCCCGGGCGATCGAGGCCCCCTGGGATCCCACGACGATCATCGAGGCCTCCCGCTCGCGGGCCACCCGGAGGATCTCCTGGGTGGGTGCGCCGGTGGCCAGGATGGACTCCACCTTGAAGCCCTGCGTCTCCAGGGCCTCGACCTGTCGGCGGAGGTGGGGTTCGGCGTCCTGGGCCAGCAGCTTGGCCATCTCCTCAAGATGGCGGACACCCAGCGCGTGAAGCAGGGTGACCTGGCTGACGGAGAGGGCCCGCAACCCGTGGAGGCAGGCGATCATACGGTCCGAGGCGGGAGAGAGATCCGAAGCAAGAAGGGCATGGCGGAACATGGCGGGACTCCTTCAGGGGAGGGCTCCCGAAGCGGGGATGGGCACGGGCATCGCAATGGAGAGGGGATTCAGGGTGACCCGGGCTGCGTGATCCGCCAGCTCGTTCAGATAGCGGCCCTCGAGGCGACGGCGCGCCTGGAGCAGGGGATCGGTGACGGGGACCGGGGTGAGGCACTGGTTCACCACCCAGGCGAACGGATGGATGCCGGCCCGGGCCAGATCCTGCTCCAGCGCCATGGCCTCGTGGAGGGGCGTAGCCTCCGGCAGGGTGACCAGGAGCATGCGCGTGAAGCCGGGCTCCCGGAGGCGGGGCAGGAGGCCGCGCACGGCCTCGGGCAGGTCGCTCGCGGTGCGCAGAACCTCCCGGTGGTACGCCTCGGCCGCATCCAGCAGCAGGAGCGTGTGGCCCGTGGGGGCCGTGTCAATCACCACGATCCGGTCCTGGCCCTGGGCGACGGTCTCGGCGAAGGCCCGGAACACGGCGATCTCCTCGGTGCAGGGAGAGCGGAGGTCCTCCTCCAGCAGGGCGCGGCCCTCCGCATCGAGCTCCCGCCCTGCAGTGGCCAGCACCTGGGCGCGGTAGTCCTCAAGCACCTGCTGGGGGTCGATGCGCGTGACGTGGAGCCCCGTGGGCCTCTCGCCCACCGCCGCGGCCACATGGGCGGCCGGATCGGTGGTGGTGAGGGTGACCGGCAGGCCCCGGAGGGCCAGTTCCCTGGCGATCCGCGCCGCCAGGGTGGTCTTGCCGACGCCCCCCTTGCCCAGGGTCATGACCACGCCCCTGCCCCCGGCGGCCAGGTCGTCCACGAGGGCGTCCCAGGGCTCGAACCGGGACAGGTCCACCTCCAAGTCCGCGGGGGACGCGAGGCGCGTCACGCCATCCGCGCCCCCCAGGCTGCGGAGGGCCGCGAGGCCCACCAGCCCGTAGGGCAGCAGGGGCACTTCCGTGCGGGGAAGCGATCGGAGCCCTTGGGGCATATCGTCTGCGGCCTCGCGGCCCCGGGCCTCCAGGGCCCGGGCGAGGGGATCGGCCGGATCCGCCGCCCGGAACAGGCCGTTGAGGATCAGATGGACGTTCTGGATGCCCAACTGCGCCAGCTCGACGCGGGTGCGCTCGGCTTCCTGGAGAGAGGGACGGTCGGGCCTGGCCACCAGGACGAGGGTGGTCCGCCCTCCGTCCTGCAGCGCCGCCCGGGAGGCTTCGTAGAGGGTCTTCTGCGCCGCGAGTCCGGACAGGGGCCCCAGGCAGGAGGTCCCCCCGACGTTGGACTCGATGAAGCTGGACCAGGCCGATGGCAGTTCCAGGAGGCGGAGGGTGTGCCCGGTAGGCGCGGTGTCGAACACCAGGTGGTCGAAGGCTGCGTTGCGGGCTGGATCCCCCAGCAGGCTCGAGAACGCATCGAAGGCGGCGATTTCCGTGGTGCAGGCCCCGGAGAGTTGCTCTTCCATGCTCGCCACCACGGCCTCGGGCAGCAGCCCCCGGACGGGGGCGACCATCCGTTCGCGGTAGGCGGCGGCCGCGGCCTCGGGATCGATGTTCAGGGCCGAGAGGCCCGGAACCCCGGGCACCGGCAGGGGAGCGCCGGACAGGGCGACCCCCAGCACCTCGTCCAGGTTGGAGGCGGGATCGGTGCTGACCAGCAGCACCCGCCGGCCCGCGTCC
Organism: Holophagaceae bacterium; assembly: GCA_027451045.1. Taxonomy (GTDB): domain Bacteria; phylum Acidobacteriota; class Holophagae; order Holophagales; family Holophagaceae; genus Geothrix. Next base: position 3,571 of record DAIDKC010000260.1, read on the forward strand.
GCGAGGGCGGTGGCCGTGGCGCAGGCTGTGGAGGTCTTGCCCACGCCCCCCTTGCCCGTGAAGAACAGGATGGGGGTGGGATGGGGCACGAGACGGGACATGCTTCCCCTTTCAGCAGCAGGAGCCGCCGGTGGAACTGCCGCCGCCACAGCAGCCGCTGGATCCCGTGTTGGGCAGCAGTTGGACGCCCGCATCCTCGATGCGGTCCTGGGCCGGGGGAGCGGACTGGGTGAGGTAGCGCTCCGCCAGGGTCAGCACGGCCTTGGCCGGGGCCTCCTTCACGCTCTGGGCGGTGCGCACCGCGCGGAGCATGTCCTCCACCGACACCCCCAGCTTCCGGGCCTTGTCGTAGTGGAACTTGAAGCAGGGTTCGCAGTTGGAGGCGATGGCCGCGCCGATGGCCACCAGCTCCTGCACCGCCTCCGTGTAGAGGGAGGGCGAGGGCGTTCCGAGTCCCGCCCAGGCGGCCAGCACGGACCGGGCCGGGTAGGCACCCTGGCTGACGATGTGCCCGTCCACCTTGATGAGGGGCAGGGCCTTGTCGCCTGAGGCTTCCAGGGCGGCCCGCACGCTCGGGTCCTGGGCGAAGGCCTGGGCCTGCTGGGCGAGGTTGAACCGCTCCACAGCCACCCCCTGGGTCTTCAGCCATTCGAGATCCGCGGCGAACCGGGTGAGCTGGGGGTCCACGGAAGGCCCGCACACGCCCGTGGCGCAGCACATGGGGGGGTCGAACACCTGGAGCCGGGCCATGAAGCCTCCTGAAAGGGACGAATGGAGGAACCACGCCAGAGAGGTGGTTCCTGGAGGAAGGCGGGACCTCAGGCGCGCTCGCAGACGGCGGCCAGGGGGTCCTTGGTGTCCTGGGTGTCCTGCGCGATGACGCAGGCTCGGGGGACCTGCTTCCGGGCCTGGAGGGCGGTGCGGTGATCGGAAGCCACGGCGGGATCCTCGGCGAGTTCGGGCCAGAGGACCTCGAGCAGGGCCTTGGGGAAGGCATCGGTCACCAGGGCGTAGTGGACCCAGCGACCCGCCTTCCGCTCCGCCACGAAACCGGCCTTCCGCAGATCCGACAGGTGCTGGGAGACGGTCGAAGGAGCCAGGCCCACCACGTCCGTGATCTCGCAGACGCAGAGTTCCCCTTCCCGGAGCATGGCGAGGATCCGCAGCCGGATCGGGTTGGCCAGGGCCTTGAGCTGATCGACGAGGGTTGGAAGCGGTGGCTGAATCATTTCGGTATTCCCCGAAATGTCAATATAACCCCTGTACCCCAGTCCGCAAGGGGGAAAAGATGGAGCCGGCGCGCGTGTCGGAAGGGGGCTACCGGGGCCGGTCCTCGGGAGAGGAAAGCGTCTCCCGTGCGACCCCCTTCCCTTCGAAGCCCAGGTCGCGCTTCCACCGCGCCAGGGTGGCGTCCACCGCCGTACCCGGCCGGAACACGATGCGGGTCTGTCTCCGGTCGAAGTCCATCTGGACCGAGGCCACCCCCGGTGTGGCCGCCAGGGTCCGTGGGAGGTTGCCAGCACAGGGGGCGCAAT
>DAIDKC010000261.1 GCA_027451045.1 Holophagaceae bacterium
CGTCGAGGATCTGGACATCCAGATGGTCCAGGTCCCCCCCGGCGTCGGTGAAGCTGAAGGAGGTGGTGACCTGGGTGGTGCCCCCGCCTGCTCCCTGGTAGACCGCCCAAGGCGAGACGTTCAGGTCCGACAAGGCCGGAGGATGGGTGCTCGTGCTGCTGCTGGAGGTGGATCCGCCGCCGCATGCCATCAGGCCGATGGCCGCAAGGACGAGCCCCGTGGACCAGACTGCCGCGCGCTTCATGGGACCTCCATGGGCTCCAAGGCGTCGAATGCAACGGTACATCCCAGTTTCGGCCGGGATGCACGCGGTGCAAGGCGCGGGCAGGGCCCGCCCTACTCCCGCTCGCCTTTGCGGATGCGGTCGAGTTCCCGCTTCTGCTCCCTCGCCTTGAGGGCCTCGCGCTTGTCTCCGTGCCCCTTGCCTTCGGCCAGGGCGAGCTTCACCTTGATGAGTCCCTTGCCGTTCAGGAAGATCGCCAGGGGAATGAGGGTCAGTCCCTTCCGCACCACCTTGGCGGTCATCTTGGCGATCTCGGCCTTGTGGAGCAGCAGCTTGCGGGGCCGCAGGGGCTCGTGGTTGGCGTAGGTGCCGAACTCGTAGGGCGAGATGTGGGCCTGCTTGAGCCAGAGCTCGCCGTCCACGGCGTCCACGTAGGCGTCCTGGAGCTGGCCCCGGCCCGCCCGCAGGGCCTTCACCTCGGTGCCGAGCAGGGCGACGCCCGCCTCCCAGGTCTCCAGGATGTGGTAGTCGTGCAGGGCCTTGCGGTTCCGGACGAGATCCTCGCTCATGGTTCCAGTGTACCCGCCGCTAGAATCGTCCTTTCGGGATCCGCTCATGCTCCAGAAGCTCCTCGCTCCGCTCATCGCCTGGATGACGGCCCTCATGGCCGCCACGGGACCTCTGGGGGTGATGCTGCTCATGGCGATCGAGAGCGCCTGCATCCCCCTGCCCAGCGAGGTGATCATGCCCTTCGCGGGCTTCCTGGCCTTCAAGGGGCAGTTGACCTTCCTGGGCCTGGGCGCCGGGCATCCGGTCGCCCAGATCTGGATCGCGGGCCTCTTCGGCGCCCTGGGCTGCAACCTGGGCAGCCTGCCCGCCTTTGAAGTCGGCGCCTGGGGCGGGCGGCGCGCAGTGGAGAAGGTCGGCCGGTACGTCTGGCTGCACACGGGCCACCTGGACCAGGCCCACCGCTTCTTCGAACGATTCGGACCCGAGGCCATCATCCTGGGCCGCATGCTCCCGGTGGTGCGCACCTTCATCGCCCTTCCGGCGGGCATCGCACGGATGGACCGCACCCGCTTCCACCTCTACACCTTCGCCGGCAGCCTGCCGTGGTGCCTGGGCCTTGCGTGGATCGGCTACAAGCTGGGCGAGAAGTGGGACACCCTCGGAGTCTACTTTCACCGGCTCGACGCCCTCGTCGGCGTGCTGCTCCTGGCCGGCCTCGGATGGTTCGTGGTGGACCACATCCGGCACCGGGCCAGGGGCTGATTCAGCCCGCGAAGCGGTCCGCAGCCGCCACCAGGGCCCGCGAGATGCCGGGCTCGGTGGCGCTGTGGCCGGCGTCGGGGACGATGACGAGGTCGGCCTCCGGCCACGCCCGGGAAAGGGCCCACGCGCTCTCGATGGGACAGACCATGTCGTATCGCCCCTGGACGATGGTCCCGGGCAGGCCCGCCAGCCGGTGCGCATCGCGCAGGAGCTGGCCCTCGTCGAGCCATCCCTTGTTCAGGAAGTAGTGGCACTCGATGCGGGCGAAGGCGAGGGTGGTGTCGTCCTGGCCGTAGGTGGCGACGAAGTCCGGATCGGGCAGGA
>DAIDKC010000262.1 GCA_027451045.1 Holophagaceae bacterium
CGTGGACCTCCCTGCTCAAGGCGGTTCTCACCACCCTGTCCGATCCTGCCGTCTCGCCCCGGGAGGCCCCCTTCCACCTGCTGCAGGCCCAGGACGGCACGGCCCTCTTCGAGGTGCCCCTCCCCTGGGCGCCCCAGGGTGAGCCCCTCCGTCTCTGGGTCGAGGCGGACGCCCCCCCCGCCGGCCAGGAGGCCGGCAGCCACCGCGTCTTCCTCAGCGTGCCCTTCAGCGCCCTCGGCACGGTGCGCCTGGGCCTGGAGCGGAACCCCGCAGGCTTCCAGGCCCGGATCTGGCTCCAGGACCCCGGCCGCATGGAACCGCTGCGCGCGGACCTGGAGTCGGGCCTGGCTAGCCTGGGCGCCCCGGCCACGGTGCGCCTGCTCCCGCTGCCCGACTCGGCGCCCGATCTCCGCGCCCTGGCCGGCGCCCCCCCCCTGGCCGCCCTCGGATGATCCCCATGGCTCCCCCCTCCCCATCCCCAGGAGACGCCCCGCCGCGGCTCAGCGAAGTCCAGTACCGGGCCACCCTCGCGGCCCTGGAGGAAGGCATCATCCTGCGGGATGCGAGCGGCCGCGTCCAGGGGGCGAACGACGCCGTGAACCGCATCCTCGACGGGGACCCGTGGTGCGCCGACGAGGCCGTGGACGAGCGCCGCGACCTGATCCGGGAGGACGGGACCCCCATGGGACTCGCGGAGCTCCCCTACCGGGAGGTCCTGGAGACGGGACGGGCGGTGCGCCGCCGGGTCTTCGGCTTCCTCCGGAGGGATGGCCGCCGCACCTGGGTGCAGGCCACCGGCCAGCCCCTGTTCGAGGACGGCGCGCTCCAGGGGGTCGTGTGCTCCCTGAGCGACATCACCGACCACCGGGCGGCCCTGGAGGCCCTGCACCGGAGCGAGGAGGAGCTGAGCAGCCTGCTGGCCGCCCTGCCCGACCTGATCTTCCATCTCGACGCCCGGGGGACCTTCCTGGACTACCGGGGCACCTACCCGGACCAGCTCGTCCAGTCCCCCGAGACCTTCCTCGGGCGGAGCATCCACCAGGTCCTGCCCGCCCTCGCGGAGCCGACCCTCGCCGCCATCCGGACCTCCCTCCAGACGGGCCAGCCCCAGCGGTTCTGCTACACCCTCGCCGACGCCTCGGGCCGGGAGCGTCCCTTCGAGGCCCGGATCATCCCCCACCGGGAGGACGAGGTGCTCGCCATCGTGCGGGACCTGACGGACCTCCAGAGGCAGGAAAGGGCGGCCCAGGAAGCCCTGCGCACCAAGGAGCTGCTGCTCAAGGAGGTCCACCACCGGGTGAAGAACAACCTGCAGGTGGTCTCCAGCCTCCTCCGGCTCCAGGCGGCCACGCACCCGCAGCCCGCGGTCCAGGAGGCGCTCCAGGAGGCCCAGGAGCGCATCCAGGCCATCGCCCTCATCCACCAGAAACTCAAGCACGCCCCGGACGCCAGCCGCCTCGACCTGCCTTCCTACGTCCAGACCCTCGCGGAGCGGCTGGTCCGGAGCTACGCCAGCGCCCCGGCCCTGGTGGACCTCCAGGTCCAGGTGGACCCCGTCCAGCTGGAACCCGACGATGCCGTGCCCCTCGGGCTGCTGCTGAACGAGCTGGTGTCCAACGCCCTGCAGCACGCCTTCCCCCCCGGCCAGGGCGGCAGCCTCGCGATCGCCATCCGGCAGGCGGGGGACGCCGAGGTGCAGGTCCGGGTCGCGGATTCGGGCCGGGGGCTTCCCGAGGGCATGGACCTCCAGCACGGCGGCCTCGGTTTCCAGCTGGTCCAGGCCCTGGCGGAACAACTCGGTGCATCCCTGGAGTTGGAGCGGCGGAAGGGCGCCGCCTTCCGCCTCGCCTTCACCCCTCGCCCAGGTCGCGGGTCCCATGACGCCTGACCGCATCCTGATCGTGGAGGACGAGGCCATCGTGGCCATGGACCTGCGCCTGCACCTCCAGGCCCTGGGCTACGACCTCGTGGGAACCGCCTCCGACGGGGAGGAGGCCCTGGAACTCGCCCGCCGCACCCGTCCGGACCTGGCCCTCATGGACATCTCCCTGGAATCAAGGGGAGACGGCATCGAGGCGGCCAGCCGGCTCCAGACCCTGGGCGTGCCCGTGGTATTCCTCACGGCCTACGCCGACGAGGACACCCTGGAGCGGGCCAAGCGCAGCCGCCCGTACGGCTACCTGGTCAAGCCCTTCGACGAGCGCGCCCTGCATTCAACCATCGAGATGGCGCTCTTCCGCCACCGCATGGAGCGGGAGCTCCAGTCCCGGGAGTCGCGGTTCCGGGCGCTCATCGAGAACACCCTCGACCTGGTGGTCATCCTGGATCCCAGCGGGGGCCTCCGCTACGCCAGCCCTTCCGCCCTCCGGATGCTCGGCTACCGCTCCGGCGAGCGCCCGGGCACCTCCGCCTTCACCCTGGTGCATCCCGAGGACCAGCCCGCCGCCGCACGCCTCATGCAGGAGCTGCTCGATCACCCGCAGGCGCCCCGCAGCCTCGAGATCCGCGCCAGGCACCGCCGCACCGGGTGGCGCATCCTGGAGCTCAGGGCCCAGAATGCCCTCGAGGTCCCCGGCGTCGAAGGCATCCTCATCCACGCCCGGGATGTCACCGAGCGGCGCCAGAACGAGCTGGAGCGCCGGGCCATGGACGCCAAGCTCCAGCAGGCGCAGAAGCTGGAGAGCCTGGGCGTGCTCGCGGGCGGCATCGCGCACGACTTCAACAACCTGCTCATGGGCATCATGGGACAGGTCGGCCTGGCCCTCATGGACGTGCCCGAGGGCCATCCCATGGCCCGCAGGCTGCGCCAGGTGGAGACCGCCGCCAAGCGCGCCGCCGACCTCACCGGCCAGCTCCTGGCCTACTCGGGGCGGGGGCGCTTCCTCGTCGAGCCCCTGGACCTCTCCCGCCTCGTGGAGGAGATGGGCGGGCTCCTGGAGACGGTCATCTCCAAGAAGGCCCGCCTCGAGTACCACTTCGCCCCGGACCTGCCGCCCATCGAGGGGGACGCCACCCAGATCCGCCAGGTGCTCATGAACCTGATCACCAATGCGTCGGACGCCATGGGGGAGGCCCCGGGACGGATCCGCATCACCACGGGGATCCTGACCTGCGAGGCGGAAACCCCGGTCCTGGCAGGTTCCGCGCCTCCCGGGGCAGCCGTGTTCCTCGAAGTGGCCGACACAGGCGCCGGCATGGACGAGGCCACCCTCCAGCGCATCTTCGATCCCTTCTTCACCACCAAGTTCACGGGCCGGGGCCTGGGCCTCGCCGCGGTCCTGGGCATCGTGCGGGGCCACCACGGTGCCATCCAGGTCCACAGCCGGCCGGGTGAGGGCACGGCCTTCCGGCTCCTGTTCGCTCCGGCGCGGCAGGGGCAGCCCCAGGAGATTCAGGTCCGGACGGGATCCCAGCCCTACTTCGGCCACGGGACGATCCTGGTGGTGGACGACGAGGAAGCCGTGCTGGACGTGGCCGCCCACAGCCTTGAACGGAGCGGGTTCACCGTCCGGACCGCGCGCAACGGCCGGGAAGGCCTTGATCGCTTCCGGGCCGAGGCCGAGGAGATCCGGATGCTCGTCCTCGACCTCACCATGCCCGAGATGAGCGGCGAGGAGGTCCTGGCCGCCATCCGGGCAGGAGGCGGCAGCGGGGCCTCCGTGCCCATCCTCATCTCCAGCGGCTACAGCACCGCCCATCTGGCGCCGGAATTCCAGCGCCACGGGCAGATCGCCTTCCTCCAGAAGCCCTACGGCCCCAAGGATCTGCTCCGGAAGGTCCAGGAGTGCCTGGGGGACTGAGCGGGAAGGCGGCCGGGGACTGTGGGAAGATCGAGGCCCGGCCGGATCCGGCCAGGGCACTCCGTCCCTTCCCAGGTTTCCCATGTCCACGCCCATGATGCAGCAGATCGCCGGCCTCAAGCGCGAGGCAGGGGACGCCGTGCTGCTGACGCGGATGGGGGACTTCTACGAGATCCTGGGGGAGGACGCGGTCCGGGCCGCACCGGTGCTGGAGATCGCCCTGACCCAGCGGGGCAAGGGCACGGACGCGGAGACGCCCATGTGCGGCGTGCCCCACTTCGCCCTCGACTCCTACCTCCCGAAGCTGCTGGAGGCGGGCTTCTCCGTGGCCATCGCCGAGCCCACGGCCAAGGCCGAGGAGGTGAAGGGCCTCCTGCCGCGCGCCATCAAGCGCATCATCACGCCCGGCACCTGGCTGGACGACGATGCCCGCTGGCTCTGCGCCCTGCATCGCGCCGGCCCGGTCTGGGGCCTGGCCCTCCTCCAGCTGGCCTCCGGCGCCCTGCGGGTGCTGCCCGGCGAAGGCGAGGAGGCCCTGCGGGCCACGCTGGAGCGCCTCGCCCCGCAGGAGGTGATCCTGGCCGAGGGCGCACCCGACCTGCCCGAGCTGGAGGCCGCCCGCACGCGCCTTCCGGCCTGGCGTTTCGAGGCCACCCGGGCCCGTCAGCAGGTGCTGGCCTTCTTCGGCTGGCAGCACCTGGAGGGCGTGGGACTTGACCCCCACCCCGTGGCCGTGGGCGCCCTGGCGGCCCTGCTGGATCACGTGGAGGCCACCCAGAAGGGGCGCCCCGCGCACCTCCAGGGCGTGAGCCTGGAGCTGGGCGCCTCGGGCCCCCTGCTGGACGCCACCAGCGCCCGGCACCTGGAGGTCCTCGCCAACGGCCTGGACGGCGGCAAGGCGGGCACCCTCCTGGCGCTGCTGGACCAGTGCCGCACCCGGATGGGCTCCCGCCTGCTGAAGGCCTGGCTGGAGCAGCCGCTGCGGGATCGCGGGGCCCTGGAGCGCCGCTGGTCCCAGGTGGCCTGGCTCACGGAGGACCGTCGCCGGGGGCCCCTGCAGACCCTCCTCGCCCGGGTGCCCGACCTGGAGCGGCTCCTGGGCCGCGTGGCCCTGGGTCTCGCCTCGCCGCCGGAACTCGCGCAGCTCCGGGACGGCTTGGCCGTGCTCCAGAAGCTGCCCGCCCTGCTCCGGGACGAAGGGTGGGCCCCCGAGGTGGCCGATCTCGGCCTCTGGCCCGCCGGCACGCCGCTCTGTACGGCGCTCCTGGCCGAACTGCAGCGCTGTCTGGCGGAGGCTCCGCCCCTGGACGTGGAGAAGGGCGGCCTCATCCGCGACGGCGTGGATGCCGAGCTTGATGCGGTGCGCCGCCTGGCGCGGGATGCCAAGCAGGTGATGCTGGAGCTGGAGGAGGAGGAGCGCCGCTCCAGCGGCATCCAGAGCCTGAAGATCAAGTACAACCGGGTGTTCGGCTACTACTTCGAGATCACGAAGGCCAACCTGGGCGCGGTGCCGGGGCACTTCCTGCGCAAGCAGACCCTGGCCAACGCCGAGCGCTTCACCACCGAGAAGCTGGTGGCCTTCGAGCAGCGGCTGCTGAGCGCCGAGAGCGACCAGGTGCGCCTGGAATCCGTCCAGTTCCAGCGCCTGCTGGCCCTGGTGCTGGAATCCCGCGCCGACCTCACGGCCCTGGCCCGCGCGGTGGCGGCCCTGGACCTGCTGGCCGCCCTGGCCGAGCGGGCGCGGCTCTCGGGCTGGACCCGGCCGGAGCTGGGCGAGGAGCGCGACCTGATCCTGGCCGCCGCCCGCCATCCCATGCTGGAAGCCCGCCTGGGGCGCGAGTGCATCCCCAACGACCTGGGCTTCACTGCAGCCCAGCCCATGGCCGTGGTGACGGGCCCGAACATGGGCGGCAAGTCCACGTTCCTGCGCACGGCGGCCCTCCTGGTGGTGCTGGCGCAGACGGGCTCCTTCGTGCCCGCCGAGCTCATGCGCTTCGGGCTGGTGGACCGCATCTTCACCCGCATCGGCGCCTCGGACCAGCTGGCCCGGGGCCAGTCCACCTTCATGGTGGAGATGACGGAAACGGCGCGGATCCTCAACCAGGCCACCTCCGCCAGCCTGGTGATCCTCGACGAGATCGGGCGCGGCACGTCCACCCGCGATGGCCTGGCCCTGGCGGAGGCCATCGCCGAGGCCCTGCGGGACCTCAAGGGCGGGACGAGTGCCGGCGCTCCCGGCGGGACCCCGCGCACGCTCTTCGCCACCCACTACTTCGAGATGACGAAGCTGGCGGACGACGCCCGCGTGCAGAACCTCCACGTGGAGGTGCAGGAGTGGGAGGAGCAGCTCCACTTCCTCCACCGGGTGGCGCCGGGCCCCGCGGACCGCAGCTACGGCATCCAGGTGGCCCGTCTGGCGGGCCTGCCCCGGCGCGTCATCCAGCGGGCCCAGCGGCTGCTGGCCCAGGCGCCGGAAGTGCCCAAGGCCCCCACCCCCCTGCAGCCGGCCCTGCCGCTCTTCGAGGTCGAGCCCGACCTGCTCCGCGCCGAGCTGGAGGCCCTGGACCTGAACCGGATGACGCCGATCGAGGCCCTCACCTGGCTGGCGACGAAGCAGAAGGAGCGGGCGTGAGCGCCCCGGATCACCCCATCCGGCGCCGGGACCGGGCTCTGGATGAGGCCGAGGCCCTGAGCATCCTGGGACAAGCGGAGTGGGGGGTGCTTGCCACGGTGGATGCCCATGGGTGGCCCTATGCGGTGCCGCTCAACCACGTCGTGGTGGACGGGGCACTGATCCTCCACAGCGCCCGGGAGGGTCACAAGCTGCGGGACCTCCAGGCCAACGAGCGAGTTTCCTACTGCGTGGTGACTGCGGCGGAGGCCCTGCCCCTGGAGCTCGCCACCCGCTACGAGAGCGCCATCGCCTTCGGGCGGGCCCGGCTGATGACGGACGAGGGGGAGCGCCTCGCCGGCCTCCAGGCCCTCGGCGCACGCTTCGCCCCGGGGCACCCCGAGGCGGTGGCCCGGGAGATCGCCAAGGACGCCTTCCGCACCGCCGTTATCCGCATCACCCTCGAGCGGGTCACGGGGAAGGCCCGGCGCTGAAGTCAACGAGGGGGGCCCGCCTGCCCGTCTCGGGCTCGCCATGTCCCGCCTCATGCATCCCCGTGGAGAAGCTTGCGACCGAAATCTTCCCGGTCCGAGGATGACGCCCCCGTGCTACCTTCCCAGCCAACCCAAGCCCCCATACCCAGTGTTGCGAGGAGTGCGCCATGAGCGACGTGGACATCAGCCTCACCCAGCAGGCCACCATCCAGGCCCTCCAGAAGGGCGAAGCGCCGATCCCCATGCGGGGCTGGCTCGCCAAGGAAGCCGCCATCAACTACGAGGTGGAGCGGGCCCTGGCGGAGGAGGATCCCGCGACCTTC
>DAIDKC010000263.1 GCA_027451045.1 Holophagaceae bacterium
AAGCCCGGTACGCCCTTCCTGCTCCGGGCACGCTGGCGCGTGGCCCGGGCAACCGGCCACCGGGCCGAGGCGACCCGGTTGAAGGCGGAAGCGGTCAAGGCCGCCTGCCCCGACGAACCCGAGGTCTACGAGGAACTCCAGCGCGAGGCCACCGCGGAATAGGGAGAGGCCGTCCGGGGTGGCGTGGACCTCGCCCCGGTCCGGCGGGTGCTGCGGGATCCCGCAGGACGATGCCTACACCCCCCCCGACCGCCGTCGGCGCAGGGCCTCCACCTTGGCTTCGATGGCCTCGCGGGAGGCGGGCTTGAGGAGATAACCGTCGGCTCCCAGGGCGATGCTGGTGCGGATATCCTCCGCTTCCGTACTGGAGGTGTTGACCACCACGTAGGCCCACTGGGCAAGAGGCACGTTGCGATCCCCCTCCAGCTTGCGAAGGGCCCGGAGGAAGGCGTGACCTCCGAGGTCAGGCAGGAACAGGTCGAGGCTGATCAGGTCGAACGGTTTCTGGCATTCCCAGGCTTCGCGGACCAGGGCGAGTGCCTGCCGCGCCGAGCGGGCCAGGACGCAGGAGCCATGCTGCTTCAGGATGTGCCTGAGCAGGACGCTCGTGGCAGGGTCGTCCTCCACGATCAGGAATCTGAAAGCCCCTGCGTCCGCGGGAGGGGGCTGGGGGGCCTTGACCCCGTGAAGCGGATCGAAAAGGATTCGACCCAACGCCTCGGCGGATTGCGATGAAGCGAACAGAATCCGAAGCACCTGCTCCTCGGGGCCGTTCCGGTAGGTCTCGTAGTCCGGCCACAGGCCCAGCAGGCGGCCCTGTTCGGCTACGTCCTCCAGGACAGGAAGCCCGTCGAGCTCCTCCCGGCCCAGGCCGTTGCGCACGAGCTTCTCGATCCGGTAGATGCCCAGGCCCTCCAGCTCCGCTTCCGCAATGCGCGCTTCCAGAGCCGGCGTAAGCGGGATCCCGTACTGGGGGTCCACTGCCGGCTGGGGGAGGCGGAGCTTCGGGGCCGGGGCCCCCGAGCGGTCCTCCGAACCCATGGCCCGTCGGGCCTCGTCAATCACCTCGAAGACCGTGTCGAACCAGGACTTCGTCCATGCTTCGCGCCCCCGGCGGATCCGGTCCAGGCCGTCCTCCAGGCGGTGGAAGCGCCCGGAGAGGTCGTGCAGGCCCGCGTAGGCGGTCAGGCTCTTCAGGTTGTGGGCTGTCCGGAAGAGCAGATGCACACCTGCAGGATCCGTGTCCCGCTCAAGGGCGAGGCCTTCCATTTCCAGCTGATCCACCAGCTCGAGGAGCCGGGCTGTCTCTTCCGTGGATTCAGGCAAGCTTGGCAAAGAGCTCATCGAGTTTGCTCGTGGTGAAAGGCTTGACGATGTAGTGGAAGGCCCCGAAATTCATGACCCTCTGGATGAGGGCGGGGTCGGTCAGGGTGGACAGGATCACCACGGGGACCCGGTTGTAGCCCGGCAGGCGCTTCACGGCCCGGAGGAATTCCGCTCCGTTCATGTTCGGCATCTCGAAGTCGCTGAACACGAGGTCGAAGGTCGTCTCCCTGCAGGCCTCCAGGCCCTCGCGTCCATCCATGGCAACGGTCACGGCGTAGTTGCGGCTGACAAGGGACAACTTGATGAGATTGCGGTGAAGCTCCGTATCGTCCACCACCAGCGCTTTGCGCTTCGCGTTCATGGGATTCTGCTCCGGTACCGGGTGACTGGGTACGGGGCTCGGCCCCGCGGGGTGTGTCGGCGGGACCGCAAAGGAACGCGGGACGCAGCTTCTAGCAGTCCACCCATGGGATGCGGAAGGAGGCCATCGCGTTCCCCGGAAAGTGATTCCTGGGTATCTGCCGCCCCCAGAAACGACGCGAGAGGATCCCGGCGGGCCGGGATCCTCTCGGGAGACAGGGGGTGATCAGTGGAGGACGATGCGGCTCGCGACCAGCTTGTAGAGGCCGCCATCGTAGAAGAGCAGTCCCCTCGTCTGGACATCGTCGCCGTTGGCGACGGTCGTGGCGGTGCCGGAGACCTGGGTGGCGCCCTGCTGGTAGACCAGGACGCTGGTGGCGCCGGTCAGGGTGGTGAAGGCGGAATCCGTGGGGAGCGTCAGCGTGAAGGTCGCCTGGGCCCCGTTCGCGGTGTAGCTGGCTACCGTGCCGTGGAGGGCCTGGGATTCAAGCTGGACCTGGGTGGCGGTGACCGTGCCCAGGGAACCCGTCATGCCCCCGCCCATGCCGCCGCTCCCGCTCATCATGCGGCTGGTGCTCGCCACGTCCACGTGCTGCCCCTGGGCGAGGGTCGTCGAGTCGAAGGTGGGGGTGAAGGGCAGGTTGGTGAGGTCCACGCCATCGGAGTCAATGCCGTACGGCACACCGCTGGGCAGGGAGACCGTGACCGTCCCGCCGATGGAGGAGGCCATCATGCCACCGCCCATGCCGCCGTTGGCGATCAGGGTGAGCTGGGTGGGCGGGTTGCCCGTGACGGAAGACACCAGTCCCTCCCCGATCATTCCGGTGGTACCGGTCTCCATGGATTCCACACGCTGGGCCAGGTAGGTCCCGTCCGCCTGGAGGGTGGCGTCCACGACCACCATCATCCCGGAGGTCATCCCGCCCATCCCGCTCAGGCCCGTGCTGGGGAACTGGGTGCTGCTGTTGGTGGTGAAGGTCGCCTGCTGGAGACCCATCATGGAGCCCATGGTGAAGCTGGAGCCGGACACGCTGGAGACCGTGCCGATCTGGTGCTGCATCCCGCCCTGCCAGGGGTTCGAGGTGCCGTTCGAGACGTTGGCCATGGAGGCCGTCATGACCGGGCTGAAGGTGGGATTGCCCAAGGCATCCAGGCTCACGGAGGAGGCCATGTTCATGTCGAAATTGAGGGCCATGGGGCTGGCGCCCACGGTCAGGGAGGGGCTGAAGGGCACGGTGGCCATGAAGGGGCCGGCCATCGTCTTCTGGGTGTACGTGTGGGTCGTGGGATCCATGTACCCCATGGTGATGTTGGAGACCGACACCTGGGCCTGGGTGTAGGTGCCCTGGGGCACGCTCGTGGCCGAGATCGGCTGCAGCGTGGCCATGAGCTGCATCATCTCGGTGGGCGTGGAACTGGGCATCACGCTGACCGTTCCGCCCGTGCTGTTCGTGAGCGTGAGGCTGTTGACGGTCATGCCGAAGGCCATGATCCAGTCCGAGGGGGCGTCGCCGAGGGCCACCTGCATGGAGGTGGAGGCCGTGGAGGTGGAGGAGCCCCCGCCAGTCCCGTTCCCGGTC
>DAIDKC010000264.1 GCA_027451045.1 Holophagaceae bacterium
GGGGTGCCTCCTGCTGCTCCCCCTCGGGCGGAGCCTCAACCTCCTCAGCCTGGGCGAGCAGGGGGCCCAGAGCCTGGGCGTGGATGTCCGCCGGCTGCGCTGGAAGCTGCTGGGGCTCACCACCCTCCTCACGGCCCTGGCCACCGCGGTGGGGGGGATCATCGGCTTCGTGGGGCTGGTGGTCCCCCATATCCTGCGCCTGATCCTGGGGCCGGACCACCGCCGTCTCCTGCCCGCCGCCATGCTGGGTGGGGGGGCCTTCCTGCTGGCCTGTGACCTGGTGACCCGCCTCGTCCCCATCGGCCTGCGGCTGGGGGTGGTCACCGCGGTCATCGGCGGCCCCTTCTTCCTCTGGCTCCTGCGGAGGTCCCGGTGAGCGCGGCGCTGGGCGCCCGGGGCCTCGCCGTGCCGGGGCGCCTGGAGGGAGTCCACCTGGACCTGGGACCGGGGGAACGGGTGGCGCTGCTCGGTCCCAACGGCGCCGGGAAGTCCACCCTCATGCAGGTGCTCGCCGGGCTGCTCGGCGCGGAGGGGACCGTCCTGTGGCAGGGGCAGCCGCTGGCGGGCATCCCGATCCTGGAGCGGGGCCGGCGCCTCGCCTGGGTCTCCCAGGAGGCGAGGTTCGAGTTCGCCTTCCCGGTCCGGGAGGTGGTGGCCCAGGGGCGCTATGCATGGAACGACGATGCGCAGGGCGTGGCCGCGGCCCTGGCGGCCCTGGACCTGGAGGCCCTGGCGGACCGTCCGGTCACGCATCTCTCCGGCGGCGAGCGCCACCGGGTGGTTCTGGCGCGGGCCCTGGCCACCCAGGCGCCGATCCAGCTCTGGGACGAACCGGTGGCCCAGCTGGATGTCCGCCATGCGCTGGAGGTTTACCGCCTGGCGAACCGGCTTGCGGATGCCGGAGGCACCGTGGTGGTGAGCCTCCACGACATCCGCGCCGCCTACCGCTTCGACCGGGTGCTGGTCCTGGACCGGGGGCGGCTCGTGGGGAACGGGCCTCCCCATGGGGTGCTCACGGCCGACCTCATCCGCAGCGTGTTCCGGGTCGAGGCCACCTTCGTCCCGTCCCTGGTGCCGGAGCTGCCCGCCTGAGGGCCGCCCCTCAGCCCAACAGCCTGCGGGCCCGCTCGTCCTTCACGAAGGGATTCTCGGGATCGTCCTCGTGGCGGATCTCGTCAATGGCCTGCTGCTTGCCGGGGCCCATGAAGAGGCGGTCGGGGCAGTTGATGACGAGGCCGGGTTCGGCGCTGATGCACCGGTAGCAGTGGACCACGCCCTTGGGGATGAGGACCGAGCCGGGATTGTTCCCGCCCATGGCCACTTCCATGCGGTTGCGGTAGGTGGGGCTGCCGGGGCGGTTGTCCCAGAGGGTGAGCTTGAAGTCGCCGGGGCCCACCCAGCAGAAGAGGTCCGCCTGGTCCACGTGCTCGTGGGGCCCGCGCAGCACGCCGGGGTTCGTGACGCTGACGTAGGACATCTCGGGCCGGAACCAGGCCGGCAGCTCGTCGTGGCGGAAGATCTCCGCCAACCAGCCCCGCTCGTCCACGAACTTGCGGAACGGGGTGATCACCACGCCCTCGATGGGGCCCTTCTGGAAGCTCATGGTCATTTCCTTCCGTTCGCCCCGGGGAAGGGCACGGGTTCCTGGAGGGCCAGCGCGTTGGCGTGGGCCAGGCTCGGGAAGGTGCCCGCGTCAGTCCACCAGCCCTGGAAGGTGCCGAAGGCCAGTTCGCCCCGGGCGATGTAGGCGTTGTTCACGTCCGTGATCTCCATCTCCCCGCGGCCCGAGGGCTTCACGGTGCGGATGATGTCGAAGACCGCAGCATCGTAGAAGTAGATGCCCGTCACGGAGAGGTTGGATTTCGGCACCTTGGGCTTCTCCTCGATGCCGAGGACGCGGCCGTCCTTCACCTCCGCCACGCCGTATCGCTGGGGATCCTCCACGGGCTTGAGCAGGATGCGCGCGCCCCTCCCCTGTCGCTCGTAGGCCTGGACCTCGCCCTTCAGGCTGTCCTGGCAGATGTTGTCCCCCAGGATTACGCAGATGGGTGAGCCGCCGGCGAAGTTCTCGGCCAGGCCCAGGGCCTGGGCGATGCCCCCCGCCTCGTCCTGCACCTTGTAGGTGAAGCGGCAGCCGAAGTCCTTGCCGGACCCCATGAGCCCCACCACGTCCCCCATGTGTTCCGTGCCCGTGACGATGAGAATCTCCTCGATACCCGCCTCCTTCAGCTTCCAGAGGGGATGCCAGATCATGGGCGCCTGCCCCACGGGCAGCAGGTGCTTGTTGGTGACCTTGGTGAGCGGGAAGAGCCGGGAACCCGTGCCTCCCGCCAGGACGACGCCTTTCATGCCTTACTCCATGGAAGTGGGATTGACGGGTTCGGAATCATCTTCCAGCAGGCGCTCCCGGATCCACGCCCGGTTGTCCCAGCCCCAGGCGCCCAAGCCGGTCAGCAGGGCCACCAGGAGAACGATGATGGATCGGTGGGGCTTGCTCTTGTCAATGGGGAGGTTCGCCTTGTCCAGCAGATTCAGGATCGGGACATCGTTCTTGGCGTCCAGCAGGGCCTGCTCCCGGTTGATGGCCAGGGTCGTGACGAGCTGGCGCCGGAGGTTGAGGTCCGCTTCCAGGCGGGCGCCACGGAGACGCACCGCGGGGTCGGCACTCACCTGGTAGTTGCGGTTGGCCTCCAGGAAGGCGAGCAGGGTGGCCTCGGCCTTGTCCATGGCCTTCCGGGCATCGGCCAGGCGAGCCTCGGCGAAGGCCGCCTTCTCGCTTCCCCGGGTCTGGCTCTTCTCCAGGACGAATTCGTTGAGCAGGGCGGTGGCCCGCTGGACGATCTCCTGGGAGAGCTCGGGGGACTTGGTTTCTGCGCTGATGGTGATGACCTTGGATTTCAGGTCCCGGGAGGCGGAGAGGACCTTGTCCATGGCCTTCACGGCCCGGTCCATGTTCCTTGCGTCGAGGTAGGCGTAGAGGGTCTCATGGCGGAGGGTGTCGGTCCCGAAGCGCCAGGACCGGGCATGGAAGGTGAACTCCGTCTGGAGGAGGTTCTCCTTCATCCACCGGCTCTGCAGGATGTCGGTGAAGTTGGCGTCGCTGCCCTCGCCTCCCGGAAGGGCCACACCGAAGGCCCCCGCGGCGGCGGAGAGGTTGCCCAGCCCTCCCGCTCCCTTGGCCTCCACCGGCAGCAGGCGCGCGTCCGACTTGTAGTAGTTGGGCATGAAGAGGGTGATCACGGCAGCGGCTATGCCCACTCCCGCGGCCCGCTTGAAGGGGCGTTTCAGGCTGGCCTTCAGATCCAGGGTGATCGGGGAATGCGGCATGTCGGGCATAAGCGGCTAGCCTACCAGAGGCATCCCGGATTTTGCTGGATGCATCGTGTCACAGGTGGTGGATGCGCTCATGGCAATGGTCCTACGGGAGGGGCTGCATGCGTGGATGCTCCCCAGAGCCATCCAGGGCTACAGGCCGTATTCCTTCCACCTCCGCGTGACCCGCTCCTGGATCTCCCCGGAGAACACCAGGTCCCGGGGCCATTCGCGGGGGAAGGCATCCCAGGGCTTGTTCTTGCGGGTGGCGTCAACGCCCACCTTGCTGCCGAAGGCGAAGCGGTCGGCGCTGTGGTCCAGGACGTCCAGGGGCCCTTCCGTGAAGAGCATGTCGCGCCTGGGGTCCACGTTGCTGGTGAGGCGGAAGAGCACTTCCTGGAGGTCGTGGGGGTCAATGTCCTCGTCCACCACGACGATGCCCTTGGTGAACATGATCTGCCCGGTCCCCCAGAGGGCATTCATGACCTTCTGGGGATGGCCGGGGTACTCCTTGCGCATGGAGAGGATCACCAGGTTGTGGAAGGCGCCGGCGGCGGGCAGGTGCATGTCGCGGATCTCGGGCAGCACCATGCGCAGCAGGGGCAGGAAGATGCGCTCGGTGGCCAGGCCCAGGTAGGCGTCCTCCTGGGGCGGGCGGCCCACGAGGGTGGCGGGGAACACGGGGCTCTTCCGCAGGGTGATGGCTTCCACATGCAGCACCGGGTAGTCGTCGGCCAGGGAGTAGTAGCCGGTGTGGTCGCCGAAGGGCCCTTCGCGGCGGAGCTCGCCGGGGGTCACGTAGCCCTCGAGGACGATCTCGCTGTCGGCGGGCACCTCCAGGTCGTTCGTCACGCAGGGCACCATCTCCACGCCCTCGCCCCGCAGGAACCCCGTGAACATGACCTCGCTGAGGAAGGGCGGCAGGGGGGCCGTGGCGGCGTAGGTCAGGGCCGGATCGCCCCCGAAGCTCACGGCCACGGGCATGCGCTCGTCCTTGCCGTAACCGTGGCGGTTCCGGGCCCCGTCGTGGTGGAGCTGGGTGTGGAAGCCCAGCGTCTGGTCGTCGAAGACCTGCAGGCGGTAGAGGCCCATGTTGCGGTGGCCGGTCTGCTTGTTGCGGGTGTGGCTCAGGCCGAGGGTGATGAAGGGGCCGCCGTCCTCAGGCCAGGTGGTGAGCACGGGCAGGTCGGTGAGCTTGACCTGGTCGCCCTTGAGCACCACCTCCTGGCAGATTCCCTTGCGCACCGTCTTCGGCATCCAGTTCGACACCTCGGCCAGCATGGGCAGCTTGGCCAGCTTCTCGAAGAAGCCCGTGCCGGGCTTGGGCATGGCCTCCTGCACCAGCTTCTCGATCCGGTCGGCGATGGCGTCCAGGCCCCGGGGCTCCTTCTCCACGCCCAGGGCCATCTGCATGCGCCGGAGGCTGCCGAAGGCGTTCATGACCACGGGCAGGCTCTTCCCCGAGGGGCGCTCGAAGACCAGGGCCCTGCCGCCGCCGGGCTGCTTGGAAACGCGGTCGGCGATGGCCCCCATCTCGAGGACGGGATCCACGGGGACCGGGATCCGGGCCAGCTCTCCGGCGGCCTCGAGCTGCTTGAGGAAGGTCTGGAAGTCGCGGCCCATGGGAAGCTCCGTCCCCCGATCTTCCCATTCCCGCTCCCGGGCCGGAACCCGCTCCCGGGCCGTACCTGGAATTTCCCTTGCTCCCACAAGGGTTTTCCGCGAGACTGGAGGGCCTTGCCCTGGCTGCGGGCCTCCAAGCGCCTCCGTTCGAGTGCCGCCCGCGCGCCCCAAACGAATGAGGTCTTCCATGTTCGCAATCATCCAGACCGGCGGGAAGCAGTACCGCGTCGCCGAAGGCGACATCCTGCGCGTGGAGCTCCTGGAGAAGGAGCCCAAGCAGGCCGTCACCTTCGACCAGGTGCTCATGGTCGCCAAGGAAGGCGACGTGAAGGTGGGACAGCCCACCGTGAAGGGCGCCCAGGTGGAGGCCGAGGTCATCACCCACGACCGTTCCAAGAAGGTGACTATCTTCAAGAAGAAGCGCACCACCACCTACCAGCGCACCCAGGGCCACCGCCAGGGCTACACCGAGGTCCGCATCAAGGCCATCAAGGGGTAATGCTATCCGGGGGTTCTCCTTGCAGCACATGCGCTGCAAGGATCTAAGGGCGCGCTGCGCGCACACCCCCGGGACCCCCGATGCTCACCCGGGTGGAACCCGTGTTCGCATCCTTCCCCGTCCACGACATCTGATGATTTCTGAAGAGGTTTTCCCATGGCTCACAAGAAAGGCGTCGGTTCCAGCCGCAACGGTCGCGATTCCCACTCCCAGCGTCTGGGCGTCAAGGAGTTCGGCGGGGAAGTGGTCCCCGGCGGCTCCATCCTCGTCCGGCAGCGCGGCACCAAGTTCAAGGCCGGCGTGAACGTCGGCATGGGCAAGGACCACACCCTGTTCGCCATGGTTGACGGCAAGGTGCGCTTCCAGGACAAGGGCCAGCACGGTCGCTTCATCCACATCGATCCCATCGAAGGGTGAAGGCTGTCCGGGGGGTCTCCTTGCAGCGCATGCGCTTCAAGGATCCAAGGGCGCGCTGCGCGCCTCCATCTGACACCACGTACTGCGTGGCTCCCACTCGCCCGAGGGGCTCGTGGAGATGGAGCCTCCCCCCGAGTCCTCCGCGCATAGGCCGGGCGTAGCCCGGCCTATGCTTATGGTCACCTGATCCCCCGCAGCGAAGGCCCGCATGTTCCTTGACCATGTCCAGCTCCGTGTCGCCGCCGGCCACGGCGGCGCAGGCGCCATGAGCTTCCGGCGGGAGAAGTTCGCCCCGGAGGGCGGTCCCGACGGCGGGGACGGAGGCCAGGGCGGGTCCGTGTACCTCCGGGCCCAGCGCGCCCTGAACACCCTGAACCCCTACCGGAACCAGCGGGACTTCGCTGCGGAACGCGGGCGGTCCGGGGAGGGCTGCCTCCGGCATGGCAAGGATGGTGCGGATGTGGTGCTCGAGGTGCCTCCGGGCACCCTCGTCCGGGATGCCGAGACGGGCGAGACGCTCGCGGAGCTCCTGGCCGACGGCGAGACGGTGTGCGTGGCCCGGGGCGGACGGGGCGGCCTGGGCAACACCCACTTCAAGAGCTCCACCAACCGCACACCGCGGCACCACCAGCCCGGCGAGGAGGGCGAGGCCCGCACCCTCGACCTGGAGCTGAAGCTCATCGCGGACGTGGGCCTGGCGGGCTTCCCCAACGCCGGCAAGAGCACCCTCGTGAGCCGCCTCAGCGCCGCCCGGCCCAAGATCGCTGGCTACCCCTTCACCACCCTGGAGCCCCAGCTCGGTGTGGTGAGCCTGGACCGCTTCGGGGGCGATGCCCTGGACAGCTGGGTCATCGCCGACATCCCGGGCCTCATCGAGGGGGCCGCCCACGGCGCGGGCCTGGGCATCCAGTTCCTCCGCCACGTGGAGCGCACCCGCATGCTGCTGCACCTGGTGGACCTCTCGGATCCCCTGATGGAGCCCGCCGAGGCGGTCCGGGTCATCGAGGGCGAGCTGGCGGCCTTCAGCCCGGTCCTGGCCGCCAAGCCCCGCTGGCTGGTGGCCACCAAGCTGGATGCCCTCCAGGACGAGGCCCGCAGGGTTGCCTTCGAGGCCCTCTGCGCCGAGCGGGGGCAGATCCCCCGCTTCATCTCCGGCGTCACCGGGGAGGGCCTCCGGGAGCTGGCCTTCGCCGTGGACCGGGCCTTGAAGGCCGCCCGGGCGGACGGGGAGGCGGAGGCGTGAGCGCCCGGCGCGTCGGCCTGCTGGGGGGGGCCTTCAATCCGCCCCACGACGGGCACCTCAAGCTGGCGCGCCTCGCCCTCGCATCCCTCGACCTGGACGAGCTGCGCTTCGTGCCCACAGCCCGCTCCCCGCACAAGGACGATCCCGGCGGGCCGGACGGGCCCACCCGCCTGCGCCTGCTGGAGCAGCTCCTGGCGGGGGTGGAGGGCCCCTTCCGCATCGAGCCCCTGGAACTGGTGCGGGGCGGCACCAGCTACACCGTGGACACCCTGGAGGACCTGGCCGTCCGGGAGCCCGGCACCGCCTGGATCCTCGCCATGGGCAGCGACCAGCTGGCGGGGCTGTCCCGCTGGCGCCGGGTGGCGCGGATCTGCGAACTGGCCTCCTTCGCTGTGGCGCCTCGCCCGGGCGTGCCGCCGGAGCCCCCGGATCTGCCGGGACTGCGGTCCGTGGCGCGCTGGTCGGGGGCGCCCGGCGAGTGGATCTGGCTCCCCCCCACGGACCTGGACCTGGCCTCGACCCGGTTGCGGGCGCGGCTCGCGGCGGATCCCGAGGGCGATCCAGGGGGTCTGCCGCCTCAGGTTCTGGCTGCCATCCGCCGCGAACATCTGTACTGTTAGCCCTGCCCGAAGGAGACCGCATGACCCTTGATCCCCGGCTCGCCACTGTCGTCGAGGCCGCCCGGTCCAAGAAGGCCTTCCGGATCCGTCTCCTGGACGTGACCGGCCTGGCCAGCTTCACCGATGCCTTCGCCTTCATGAGCGGCGGGAGCGACAGGCAGAACCGCGCCATCGCGGACGCGGTGGAGGAGGCGCTGAAGCTCCAGGGCGAACGTCCCCTCTCCACCGAGGGATCCGGGAACGGCAACTGGATCCTCCTGGACTACGGCAGCCTGGTGATCCATGTCATGGACGAGGACACCCGCCGGCACTACAACGTGGAGGGCCTCTGGAGCGCGGGTCGCGAGCTTCCGGTCCCCGCCGAAACCCCGGTCCTTCCCGAATCCCGCTAGAGGTTCCCGATGCAGAACGACACCAACCCCTTCGAGGCGATGCAGGCCCGGCTGCGGGTGGCCTCCGAGCTCTACGGCCTGGATGACGCCCTCTTCAAGGTCTTCATGGCCCCCAGCCGCTCCATGATCGTGAGCCTGCCCGTTCTGATGGACAACGGCCACTGGGAGGTCTTCACCGGCTACCGGGTGCAGCACAACATCGCCCGGGGACCGGCCAAGGGGGGCATCCGCTACGACCTCAACGTCACCCTGGACGAGGTGAAGGCCCTGGCGGCCTGGATGACCTGGAAGACGGCGGTGGTGGACGTGCCCTTCGGCGGCGGCAAGGGGGGCATCGTCTGCGATCCCTCGCGCCTCAGCCTGGGGGAGAAGGAGCGTCTCACCCGCCGCTACATCGCGGAGATCATGGACCTGCTGGGCCCCGACCGGGATGTCCCCGCGCCGGACATGGGCACGGATCCCCAGACCATGGCCTGGGTGCTGGACACCTACTCCATGCACGTCAGGCGGACGGAGAACGCCGTCGTCACCGGCAAGCCCCTGGGGCTGGGGGGGAGCCTGGGCCGCACGGAGGCCACGGGCCGGGGCATCCTCATCATGGACCGGGAGGCCATGCAGCGCCTGGGCAAGCCCCTGGCGGGCGCCACGGTGGCCGTCCAGGGCTTCGGCCACGTGGGCAGCCAGGCGGCGCGCCTGCTGCACGAGGCCGAGGCCCGGGTGGTGGCGGTGGGGGATGCCCTGGGCGCGGTCCGGAACGACCGCGGACTGGATATCCATGCGCTGCTCAAGCACGCCGGCGAGGCCCGCACCGTGTCCGGCTTCAAGGGGGCCGATCCGATGTCCGGCGAGGACCTCCTGACCCATCCCGTGGACATCCTGGTCCCCGCGGCCCTCGAGAACCAGATCAACGAGGGCAACGCGGCGCAGATCCGCGCCAAGGTCATCGTGGAAGGCGCCAACGGCCCCACGACCCCCGAGGCGGATCCCATCCTGCTGGAGCACGGCGTCCTGGTCGTGCCGGACATCCTGGCCAACGTGGGCGGCGTGACCGTCAGCTACTTCGAGTGGGTGCAGAACCGGCAGGGCTTCTACTGGCGCGAGCGGGAAGTGAACGAGCGGCTGGTGGACTACATGACCCACGCCTTCCAAGCCACCTTCGCCACCACCGACAAGTACAAGACCAATCCCCGCATCGGCGCCTACATCCTGGCCCTCGACCGGGTGGCGCAGGCCATGAAGTACCGCGGCTTCTACGCGTGATCCGCGGCTACCTCGCCGTTTCCCGCAAGGCCTGGTCCTACAGCGCCCAGGCCTACGGGGGCGGGGCCGGGGGGCGGGGGAAGGTCAAGCGCCATGTCCGCTGGGCCGTCACGGCGGCGGTGCGGGAGGCCGTGGTGCGCGGCTGGTTCACCTTCCTGGAGGAGCCCGCGGTGCGTCCCTTCGTGGCCGCCAATCCGCGCCTGGCGTTCCGCCCCATGGGCACCTACCTGTCGCGCCGCTGGGGTTGGGCGAAGCGATTGAAGGTCATCCGGGATACCTACCTCTTCGCCGACGCCACGGGGGGCGCCTTCCGGGAGGCCCTGCTGCGGGAAGGAGGCATCCTCCTGGCGCGATATCCCCTCGAGAAGATGGGTGCCCTCACCCTGCACATGCGGGCGGACGCCCAGTTCCGAAAGGAGGGCGAGGCGGGGGTGTTCCTCACCTTCGAGGGCCTGGAAGGGGCGGTCAGCTCCTTCGCCTTCTCCCTGGAGCGCCAGCCTGTGGGCTGGGTCTGCTATGTGGGGGCCCTGCAGGGCCGCAAGGGGGGCGACGAGGAGACCATCAAGGCGGCCACCAAGGCCATGCATGGCCTGCGCCCCAAGGCCCTGATGGCCTTCGTGGCCCAGGAGATCGCGCGGTCCCTGCGGGTGTCCGCACTCCTGGGCGTGGGCAACGGAATCCATGTGGCGCGGGCCCGGGTGTTCGGCCCGGCCCGGAAGGTCCTCTTCGACTACGATGCGCTGTGGCTGGAGGTGGGCGGGCAGCCGGGGGACGACGGCTGGTTCCGCCTGCCCCTGAAGGCCCAGCGGCGGGCGGCGGAGGAGGTCAAGCCCCAGAAACGATCCATGTACGCCCGGCGCTTCGCCCTCATGGATGCACTCTCCCACCAGATCCGCACGGTCCTCACGGCCTCCGGGAGCTGACATGGCCGCTCCGGCCCGGTCCAGGCATCATGGGGGGGTGATTCCCTTCCCACGTGCCGCAGCCGCCTTTGCCGCAGGGTGCCTCCTGGCCCTGGCGGGCCTGCCGGCCCGGGGCCAGTCGCCCATCGGCACCCTCATCTCCCAGGAGTCCCGCACCACCTTCACGGTGGAGGGCGCCGGGGCCCGGGCCATGGGACTGGGCGGAGCCTTCACCGCCGTGGCGGACGATGCCACCGCCGTCTCCTTCAACCCCGCGGGGCTGGCCCAGCTGATGGATCCCGAAGTGAGCTTCGTGGGCCGGGGCCTCAACCAGGGCGTGGAGTACCAGGATTTCCAGACCACTGGGCAGGGCCGGCAGCTGGCCGTGAGCGATTCCCTCAGCACCCGGACCCGCTTCGACCCGCTGTTCCTCTCCGCCACCGCCCCCGTGCGGGTGGCGGGCCGGAACCTGGTGTTCCAGCTCTCCATCCAGCGGGCCTTCGCCCTGGGGGAAAGCGACCGGCGCGACCTGGAGGAGATGCCCCTGGCCACGGGCACGGGGTCGCCCAGCCATCTCAACCAGGCCATCAGCCAGTCGGGCCAGATTGACCTCTATTCCTTCGCCCTGGCCTACGAGGTCTCCCAGCGGATCCTCCTGGGACTCGCCTGGAACCAGTGGCGCGGCCGCTGGGACCTGTCCTCCTCGGCCTCGGAGGTGGTGGGCCTCACCCGGACCTCCCTGGCCTTCCAGCAGACCAATGCCCTGGACGGTACCAACTTCAACCTGGGGCTCATCTGGCGCTGGCCCACCTGGAGCGTGGGACTGGTCCGGCGCACGGGATTCCACGCCGACTACACCTTCGCCACGGGCGTGCAGTCCGATCCGGCCCTGCCCCACCTGCCCGACGGCCAGCCCTACGAGACGGGGCTCCATTGGCCCGCCAGCACCAGCCTGGGCCTGGCCTACCGGCCCGGGGAGCGGTGGCTCCTGGCGGCGGACCTCACCCATACCCTGTGGTCCACGGCGCGCTACATGTCCACCCGCCCCGCGCTCAATGGACAGAGCTTCTTCGACTTCGACAAGGCCGGGCGCACCCCGGACGCCACGGATCTGCACCTGGGCCTCGAGTACCTCTTCCTCACCGCCGGGAACACGGTCATCCCCCTGCGGATGGGCCTGAGCCGGGAACCCCAGCCCGTGGTGGACGCCGTCACCGGCAGCCAGCGGGTGATGTATTCCGCCGCCGTGGGCACCGGCTTCAAGCGCGGCCGGTACGGGGTGGATGTGGCCTACCGCTACGGCTGGGCCCGGCGCCAGACCTCCCAGTTCCTCGAGATTGACCAGATCCTGGACCACCAGCGCGCCACCTCCATCGGCACCGAGCGCATCACGGAGCACCGGCTCGATCTCTCCTTCATCGTCCAGTTCGACCGGGCGCCCGTGGAGCGGGCCCTGCGCCACCTCTTCGTGGGCGACTGATGCGGTCCCGCGCGGTGCTCCTGCTCCTCCTCCCGGCGGTCCTCCTGGCCCAGGACCAGCCCACCTTCTACGCCGCCTTCCAGGACGGGCGGGACGCCGAGCGCCGCGGCGACTGGGCCGCCGCGGCGGCCGACTACCGGCGGGCCATCGCCCTGCGGCCGGCTCCCGCGGCCCGGGTGATCATCTACGGCAACAACCTCCTGCTGGACTACTACCCCTACACCCGCCTGGCCCGGTGCGAACTGGCGCAGGGCCGCCGGGCCGAGGCGGAGGCCGCCCTGGTCCTGGCCGCGCGCCAGGGCGAACCCCTGCCGGAGCGCCAGGCCCTCCAGGACCGCCTGGCGGCCCCGGCCCCCCGGCCCGCGGCCGCCC
>DAIDKC010000265.1 GCA_027451045.1 Holophagaceae bacterium
CATGAGATCGAGGAGGATGAGCCCTGGCAGATCCTGCTCCAGGCGCCTGAGGGCTTCGCGGCCGTCCATGGCGGGCCAGGTTTCCATCCCCTCGGCCAGCAGCAGCCGCTGGAGCCCCTGCTGACTGGACAGGTCGTCCTCCACCACCAGCACGCGGAAGGCTTGCCCTCCGGGGGCATGGCGGCGCAAGGTCCGGACCAGTTGGCTCCGGTCCACCGGCTTCAGCAGATAGTCCACGGCCCCCAGGGCCAGGCCGCGCTCCGCCTCCTCCAGGATGGACAGCATCACCACCTTCGCCCCGCTCAGCGCCGGGTCCGCCTTCATGGCCTTCAGCACCGCCCATCCGTCCAGGCGGGGCATCATCACGTCGAGCACCACGATGTCCGGAGGGGCCTCCCGGGCCATGCGCAGGCCTTCCTCGCCGTCCCGGGCAATGGAGACCCTGAACCCATCCCGGGCCAGGAGCCTGGCCAGGACATCCAGCAGGTACGGATCATCGTCAATGAGCAGGATCCTCGCTCCCCGAGGAGTTGCGCCGACATCGCTCCGCAGACACTCCGCTGCGGCAGGGTCAGAGGCCACCAGCGGCAGGAGGAGGGTGAAGGTGGATCCACGGCCAGTCGCGCTGACCACATGGACATCACCCCCCAGCATCTGGCTGAACTTGCGGGTCAGGGCCAGGCCCAGGCCCGTGCCCCCGAACTGCCGGGTGGTGGACTCCTCTGCCTGGATGAACTCGTCGAAAATGCGCTCTCGCTGGGTTTCAGCGATCCCGATGCCCGTGTCCTCCACCTCGAGATGCAGCCACTCCCCGATCCCGGCCGGTCCCGGCCCCCGGAATGCGCGGGCCCAGATGTGGCCCGCCTTCGTGAACTTGCAGGCGTTGCTGAGGAGGTTGAGCAGCGCCTGGCGGACCTTGGTGGCGTCGGAGAAGATCAGCCCGGCATCGGGCGCGACTTCCGCCTCCAGGGTGTTGCCCTGCTGCTCGGCCAGGGGTCGGACGGTCTCCAGGACATCCTGGACCAGCGGGGCCACCTCGAACGTCTCCAGTGCGAGGGTCATGCGACCGGCCTCGATCTTGGAAAGGTCCAGGATGTCGTTGATGAGCGAGAGGAGGTGCTTCCCGGCCTGCTCGATCCGCAGGAGATCCGGCAGGAGATCCCCGCGCCCCGCAGCTTCCGACTCCTCCCGGAGCAATTCGCTGTAGAGCAGGATGGCATTCAACGGCGTGCGCAGTTCGTGGCTCATGTTGGCCAGGAAGGTACTCTTGGCCCGACTGGAAGCCTCGGCGCGCTCCTTCTCGAGCAGGAGTTCGTCGTTGGTCTTTCTCAGCGCGGCAGTCCGCTCGGACACCTGGGCCTCCAGGTTCTCCCGGTGCTGCGCCAGGCGCCGGTCCTGGTCCTCGATGCGGGCGAGCATGCCATTGAAGGCGTCCACCAGGACGCCGAGTTCGCCCTCGGCCTTGCGGCGGACACGCAGACCGTAGTCCTGGCTGGCGGATACAGCCGAGGCCGTATGGGCGAGCTCAAGGATGGGCTGGACCAGCGCCCTCCCGGAACGCCTGACGACCCCCCAGAGTCCCGCGCCGATGAGGAGCAGGACGGCGAGGATGAATCCCGCGGACCAGAGCAGCCGCGTCCTGAGGGCGCCCAGATCCTCCTCCAGGAAAAGCATGCCCACAGGGGTCCCTTCGGCCCCGTGGATCCTCAGGGTCATCCGAGCCCTGGGCCCCGAGAGCCACCCACCCTCGAACCACACCCTGTCCGGGGCGGCCGGCGAGGGCGGGTGCAGCGGTGGAGGACCCGGGGGATAGGCCGCGAACAGGGCCCCCGAGGCGTCGAAGATCCGCCCTTGGGTGATATGGCCCTGGGCCTTCAGGGACTCGAGCTGCTGCTCAGCGGCGTGGGGATCCTGGAAGACAAGGGTGGGCGCGGCATTGTAGGCCACGATCTGCCCCAGTGCCTGGAGATCCTGGGCTGAGGCCCGCCGCCCCATCACGGCGGCATAGCCCAGGAAGGCCGCAGCGGCCAGGAGGAGGGAGGCACCCGTGGCGGCCAGGACAAGCAGCACCAGCTTCCGTTGGAGGGTGGGATGGGCAGGAGCGGACACGGCAGTTCCCTCGAGGCGGGCTCAGCGGACTAGGGCCGAAGGGCCCCGGGGCATGGGGCCGACGATGCGGGCGTTCCGAAGCAGGAGCGATCCGAACGTCAGGCCCTGGGCCGCCGCGGCGGAAGGGTCCACGATCAGCCGGACATAGGCTCCCTCGCGATGCAGGACGACCATGACCCCATGCCCCACGCCGCGGGCCGCATCGCTCACCGTCAGCACGCGGCGGCCCTGGGCCCACGCTACTGCAGCATCGAGCCGGTCGAGGGCGGATGGGCAGATGTAGAGGGCTTCGCAGCCCTCGAGGGCGTCCAGGCGGTCCGACTGCCGGATGACGATGGGGCGGTGGTGGACCGTGGATGCCCGCGCGCAATCGTCCAGGGCAGTCCCGAAGGGGGATTGTCCCAGGAGGCCGATCACGAAGGGCCTACTCCCGGATCCGCCGGGGTCGGGCCACTGGACATAGGGCAGCAGGCCGACCAGGATCCTCGCCTTGAGCACCGCCTCCGGCAGGCCATTCCCGGCGCGCACGGGGGCAGCCAGCATCAGGCATGCCGCCAGCAGGACCCGGGCCCACCCCCCCCTGAGCGGCGGGTGCCCCGTGGGGACCCGCGGCCAAGCCCGGGGCCCCCCTGCAGAGCCGGACCCGGCCCACCGCCTCCCCCCGGAGGCGGTGGGCTCGCAGAATCCGGACCGTGGAGACATGCCCTCCCTTCCCGCTCACTCGCGCTTGGCAATCCTGAGCACCGAATCGGACACATGCACTCCCGAGGCGGCAATATTGTTCATGTGGAGGTAGATCTGGGGCTTGCCGTTCTCCTCCACCACCGCCACCGAGCCCCCCTGGGCGAGCCATTCCAGCTTGCCGCAGATCA
>DAIDKC010000266.1 GCA_027451045.1 Holophagaceae bacterium
CCTCCCGCCGCCCCGCCGGCCATGGCACCCATCCCCCCGCTGCCGCCCGCGCCTGAACCGCCTCCCGCGCCGGCGCGGCCGCCCGAGCCTCCGGCCGCCCCGCCGAAGCCCAAGGCCGATCCCCTGGCGGCCTTGGCCGCGTTGAAGACCGAGGCCCGGAAGGCGACGCCGCCCAAGGCCAAGCCCCTGGATCACAAGGATGCCATCAACTCCCTGCTGGGCGAGCTGACCCTGGTGGGTCGGGTCGGGGCCCCTTCGGTGCTCCGTCTCGAGGTTCCCGCGAACCTGGAGGGCGCGGACCTGGAGGTGGTCGTCCAGCTGCGCGCCAAGGACCAGGTGGTGGCCGAGGGGCAGATCCAGCGGCCGGTCCCGGCCAAGGGCGCGACCGCCAAGCTGACGGTCGAGATCAAGCGGGCCTAGGATGCGGCGCTTCGTCCTCCTGGCAGCCTGCCTGCCCGCCTGCGCGGCCCTTCCCGGCTGGTGGCGGGCGCTCCCTTCGCAGCCGGCCCTCTCGGCACGCTTCGTCCAGTCCAGCGACAGCGCGGTTTTCGGGAAGCTGCAGGAGAAGGGCACCCTCCTTCTGGCCCGCGGCGGCAGGCTTCGCGTGGCCTATGCCTCCGGCCTGCTGGTGGTTTCGGACGGCCGCCGGCTGGTCCAGTACGATCCGGACACCCGCACCGCCCAGGGCCAGGCCCTCCGTTCCGCGCTGAAGGACTACCCGCTGCTGGGACTGCTGCTGGAACCCCGGCGGCTGGACCTGCTCTACCGGGTCGAGGCGGTGGGGGGGGACGCCGTCCTGCTGCATCCCCGCATGCCGGGCCTTCCCGAAGTCAGGGCGGAAGGCCGCCACGGGCTCCTGGCCGCCGTGGCCTGGACGGATGGCACGGGCGCCCGGCAGCGGCTGGTCCTGGAGGATGCCCGCGTTCCGCCGCCTCCTCCGGCCTCGGCATTCCGTTTCGATCCCCCGCCCGGCACCCAGTGGGCGACTCCGCAGCAGTAGGCCTCACTCGGAACGGGTGAAGGCGTCGTGCACCTCCGGCTGCGGGAAGCGCAGCCGGAGCCAGGCATCCAGGTCCGGCACGGTGTCGAAGATCCGCTCGGCCCCGGCCGCCCGCAGTTCCTCCCGGGATCCGTAGCCCCAGGTGACGCCGATGGCCTCCAGGCCGTGGGCCCGCGCGCCCTCCATGTCCACGCCCCGGTCGCCGATGAACACGCCCCCGGGCCAGATGGTGCCCTGCCGGGCGAGGCCGGCGAGCACCTCCGTCTTGGGCTGCCACTTCCCCTTCAGGGTGCTGCCGAAGATGTCGTCGAAGATGAGGTTCAGGTCGAACTGGTAGGCGATGCGCCGCGCGAAGAGGCTCGGCTTGGCGGACACGATGTAGATGCGGTGGCCCTGGCGCTTCAGCCGGTGGAGCAGGTGGAACACGCCGGGATAGAGTTCGTGCTCGAAGACGCCATCCTCCCGGTAGCGCTCCCAGTAGAAGTCCACGGCCGCCTCCAGGCGAGCGGGATCCTGGAGTCCCTCGAGGGTGGCCAGGGATTCCCGCATGCCGAAGCCGATCCAGTCGCGGACCGTGCCCTCCGGCGGCATCTCCAGCCCGAACGCGTCGCAGGTCTTCCGCAGGCAGTTGCGCACGCCCAGGAGGGGATCCACCAGGGTGCCGTCCAGGTCGAAGCAGACCAGGCCGGGGCTCTCCGTGGGCGGGCGCATGCGGGACTAGGCCTCCTGCAGGACTGCGTCCAGGCGGAGGTGGACCGTCGTGCCCCGCCCTTCCTGGCTCTCGAGGAACAGGAGGCCGCCGTGGGCCACCATGATCCGGTGGCAGACCGCCAGGCCCAGGCCCGTGCCGCCGCCGAAGGTGCTGAAGAAGGGGTCGAAGACCCGGGAAAGCGCCTCCGCCGGGATGCCGCAGCCGTTGTCGGTGAGGGTCAGATGCCAGCAGGGCCGGGCGTCCACCACCTCCTCCGTCGCGGCCAGGACCACGCTGGGATGGGGGTGGTCCTCCAGGGCCCGGGTGGCGTTCTGGAGGAGGTTCTGCGCGACCTGGCGCAGCAGGTCGGGGTCGCCTTGCCAGACCGCGGCATCGGGGATCCGGTTGTCCCAGGGCACCCGTTCGGTCAGCGCCGCCGAGCGGAGGACCTCCTCCCAGAAGGCGCGGAGGGGGATCGCGACCGGCCGGGGATGCAGGTCGCGGCTGAAGGACAGGGTGTTTCCCACCAGGCGGTTCAGGCGGCCCACGCTCTCCTGCATCTTGCGCGCGAGTTCGAGGGGTTCCGCCTGGTCCGCCAGATCCTCCACGAGCATCCCGGCGAAGAGCGCCAGGCTCCCCAGGGGGTTGCGGATCTCGTGGGCCAGCTCGGCGGCCATGCGGCCCATGGCGGCGAGCCGGTCCTCCCGGGATTCCTGCTGGGCCCTGAACACGGCCTCCGTGACGTCCCGGAGGGTGACGATGGCGCCGCCGCGGGGCACCGGGCGCCGTTCCTCCTCGAAGATCCGTTCCCGTCCGTCGGCGGACTGGAAGCGGCGGAGGCCTCCGGGACTGCCGGGCTCCCAGGGGGCGGGGCCCTCCAGGAAGGCGCCTTCCAGGCCCTCCGGGCGGTTGGTGAAGCGCAGGGAGCCGTCCTCGGCCAAAACCCAGATGGCGAAGGGGACCGCCTCCAGAACCGTCTGCAGCTCGCCCTGCAGCTGGCCGAGCTGGCCCTGGAGGGCCTCGTACCGGCCCTGGAGCTGCTGGCTGGCCGCCGTGAAGGCCTCGAAGGCCTCCAGGAGCTGGCGGGGATCGGGAGGGGCCGCCAGGTCGCTCATTCGGGCATGGTCCGGACGGGGTCCGACCCTTCCCGGCGAAGCTGGGCGTAGTGGGCTTCCAGGAAGGCCAGGCGGTGCCGGCCCTCCTCCCGTGCCGGTTCGGTGTTGAAGGAATCCACGATGCCGCGAGCCAGGGGCAGCCAGGCCTCGCCGCGGGCCAGGATCCCGGCGGTGGTGACAGGCTGGAAGGCCCCGCTGATGCAGGCGAAGTGGACAAGGCTCGAGGCTCCGATCTTGCTCAGCTTGTCGCAGTCCCAGAGGCAGGCCGTCTCCAGGGGCTCCAGGCGCCGGGAGAGGCGGAGGCCGACATGGTGTTCGATGGCGTGCCGCACGGCCGGGATCTTGGAGGGCGGGAAGTCGGTGCCCGCGAGGATGCCTTCCACCTGGGCCGACGCATCCTGGGCGTGGGTGTCCCTGGTGCCATGCGCGTTCAACCGCTTGGCCACATCGTGCAGCCAGGCGGCGCATTCCACGATTTCCGGATCCGCGCCGGTGGCAGGGGCCAGCCAGCGGGCCAACAGCACCACGGAGAAGGTGTGCTCGAAGCGGTAGTCGAAGATGGGCCGGGTCTGGCCCTCCACCTCGTGTCCCGTGCCCCAGAACCGCAGCGCGTCGGCCTGCGAGAAGGCGCGCAGGGCTTCCTCGCAGGCAGCACGCCAGGGGCGGCAGGTCATGGGAGGGCCTCTGCGTAGGCCGCGAGAGCGGCAGCGGTCCTGCGGATCTCCTCGAACATGGCGCGGTCGGACCAGGGCGGGCAGGCGGTGGCGAGCCGGCCCTGCAGGGACGCCAGGCCCCTTGCAGGCGCCAGGCCCACCAGCCGCACGCCTTCCAGAGCCATCCGGGCCTCGATGGCCAGCACTTGTTCCAGGCCGTCCACGGCACGCAGAAGTTTCCGGGCGGCGATGGGCCCCATGCTGACGTGGTCCTCCTTGCCGGCGCTGGTGGGGATGGTGTCCACGCAGGCGGGCTGGGCCAGTCCCTTCAGCTCGGAGACCAGGGCCGCGCTGGTGACGTGGGCCATCATGAAGCCCGATTCCAGGCCTCCGTTGGAGGTCAGGAAGGCCGGCAGGTCGCTGTAGGCGGGGTTCACCATGCGCTCCTGCCGCCGCTCGGAGATGCTGGCCAGGTCTGCGACGGCGATGGCCAGCACGTCGCACGCGAAGGCCGGGTACTGGCCGTGGAAGTTCCCGCCTGAGCGGGATTCCTGGGTTTCGGTGAAGATCATCGGGTTGTCGGTGGCCGCGTTCAGCTCGCGCTCCAGGATGGCGGCGGCGAAGGCGAGCGCATCCCGAGTGACGCCATGCACCTGGGGGATGCACCGCAGGCTGTAGGCGTCCTGCACCCGGGTGCAGTCCCTGTGGCTCTCGGCAATCCCGCTGGTGTCGCCGAGGATCTCGCGCATGTGCCGGGCGGCCTCGACCTGGCCCGGATGCGGGCGCACGGCATGGATGCGGGGATCGAAGGCGGCGCGGGTGCCGCGCAGGGCTTCCAGGCTCAGGGCCGCGATCTCGTCGGCCAGGGGGATGAGCTTCTTGAGGCGCGCCACGGCGAGGTTCCCGAGCGCGGTGATGAGCTGGGTGCCGTTGATGAGGGCCAGGCCCTCCTTGGCCTGCAGCACCACCGGCGCGAGTCCGGCCTGCCTCAGGGCCTCGCCGCCGGGGATGGAGCCGGTTTCGCCCCAGGCCAAGCCCTCCCCCACCAGCAGCAGGGCCATATGGGCCAGGGGGGCGAGGTCACCGCTGGCGCCCACGCTGCCCTGGCTGGGCACCACGGGGATGACCCCGCGGTTGAGGCACTCGGCCAGCAGCCGGATGGGCTCGGGCCGGATGCCGCTGTGGGCCTTGAGAAGGCAGTTGATGCGGGCCGCCATGAGGGCCCGGGTCTGGTCCTTCGGCAGGGGATCGCCCACGCCCGCGGAGTGGCTGCGGACCAGGTTGAGCTGGAGTTGCTGGAGCTGATCGGGGGGGATCACCACGGTGGCGAACTGGCCGAAGCCGGTGTTGATGCCGTAGACCGTGCGGCCCTCGGCCACGATGCGGTCCACCACGGCGCGGTTCTCGGCCACCTTCGCGAGGGCAGTCTCGTCAAGCGACACCCCCTCCCCGGCGGCGATGCGCGCCAGCAGGGGCGCGGTGAGGGACTGTCCATCCAGGCGGATCATGCATGCTCCGTGCGGGGCAGGGTGGAGGCCACCAGGAGGGCCACGACCATCACCCCGGCCGCGGCGACGTAGGTGGCATGGCCGCCCCAGCGGGCGAAGATGAACGCTCCTCCGATGGGACCCAGGATGCGGCCGATGCCGGTCATGGCGTTCATGGCGCCGAAGAGGCTGCCCTGGGCCTCGGCAGGCGTGAGCTGGCTGGCGAGGGCGGAGGTGGCCGTGGTGTTCATGCCGCTGCCCCAGGCCATGGGAATGAGGATCAGGAGGAAGGGCCACTTCCAGCCCAGCACCGGCAGCAGCGGCAGAGAGAGGGCCATCAGCAGCAGGCCGGCCCACAGGGCGGCCCGCTCGGGCATGCGCTTGGCCACCATGCGCACCAGGCCGCCCTGGTAGAGCACGATGAGGATGCCGATGTAGGCGAACAGGTACCCCACCTCCCGCTGGCCGAACTGGAACCGGGCGTTGGCCAGAAGGGAGAAGGTCCCCTCCATCATGGCGAAGCCCGCCATGGCGAGAAGGGAGATGGACATGACCTGGGGCATGCCGGGGCGCTTCCAGGCCTCCACCAGAGCATGGCCCCTGGAATCCTCGTGCTTCGCGCGCTTCCGCACCTCCGGCGTGAGGGTCTCGGGCATCCAGAAAATCACCAGGAGGGAGGCAGCCAGGGACAGGCCCGCCGCCACGAGGAAGGGCAGGTGCCAGCCGTGCTCCGCCAGGAGGCGGTGCCCCAGGGCGCTGCCGCTCAGGACGCCGGCCAGGGTCGGGCCGGCCACGAAGCCCAGGCCGAAGGCGGCGCCGATCATGCCCATGACCTTGGAGCGCTCCTCGGGGCGCGAACTGTCCGCCATGGCTGCCTGGGCCACGGAGATGTTCCCGCCGGTGATCCCGTCGAGGATGCGGGCCACCAGTACCCACTCGAAGCGGCTGGTGAGGGCCATCATCGTGTAGCCGACCACCGTGCCCATCAGGCTGGTCCAGAGAACGGGCTTGCGCCCGGTGAGATCGGAGAGGCGTCCCAGCAGGGGCGTGGCGATGAACTGCATGAGGCTGTAGGCCAGGAATGCGACGCCCGCCCAGAACGCCCCGGGCGAGGTGCCCGCGGCACCCAGCCCCAGGAGATGGTTGACGTGGCTCATCCAGGGGCTGGGATGGGCCGCGATGTCCTTGGCGTAGAGGGGCAGGATCGGAATGACGATGCCGAATCCCAGCAGGTCCATGAAGACCGTGGAGAAGATGGCGAGGCGGGCCCGGTGGGATGCAGTCATACGCGGCTCCAGGCCCCCAGTGTAGCCCGGGTCTAGCTTCCCCCCAGCACGCGCCCGAGGAGGCTGCGCAGGAGTGCGACCTGGAAGGGTTTCTGCACGAAGCCGGCCGGGACATCCCCCTCGAACGTGCGCAGGATGTCCTGTTCGGTGTACCCGCTGCAGAGGACCACCTTCAGGGCCGGGTTCCGGGCCCGCATGGATTTGAAGGCCTCCCGACCGTCCATCCGCGGCATGGTGAGGTCCATGAAGACCAGGTCATAGCCCTGGGGATCCCGGTCCACCAGGGCCACGGCCTCCACCCCGTCCTGGGCCTGGATGACCTCGAGGCCCAGGGCCGTCAGCACGAGGGCCGTGGCGTCCCGGACCATCGCCTCGTCGTCCACCAGCAGGACGCGGCCCTTGAGGCGAGCCGCTGGAGCCCGGACTGCCTGTGCCGGAGCGGGGCTCGCAGCCCCGGGAGCCACCGGGAAGAAGAGCTGGAAGGCAGAGCCGTCACCCGGGACGCTCCGGATCCGCAGGCCGGCGTGGTGGCCGCGAAGGATGCCAAGCATGGCCGAGAGGCCCAGTCCCCGGCCGGTGGCCTTGGTGGTGAAGAACGGGTCGAAGATGCGGGCGAGGATCTCGGGTGTCATCCCGCAGCCCGTATCCTCCACCTCCAGCATCACGTAGGATCCCGGGACCAGGGTCTGGCCCGGCAGGGCGGGGGGGTCGCTTCCGGCCAGCTCGGCGCGGGCGGTCCGGATGCGGATGTGGCCCTCGCGGTCGCCGATGGCATCCGCGGCGTTGGTGACGAGGTTCATCACCACCTGCTGGATCTGGGCGGCATCGGCTTCGAGGGCGGGGAGGCCCGCGTCCAGGTCGAAGTGCAGAATGATCTTCTTCGGGATCGAGACTTCGAGGAGGTGTGCCAGCTCCCGCACGACCGCGTTGAGATCCTGCGGCGCCACCACGAATCGGCCCCGGCCGGAGTAGGCCAGCATCTGCTTGGCCAAGTCCGCCGCACGCAGGACCCCCTTCTCCATGTTCTCCAGGTAGGTCTGGGCCGGGGTGTCCTTGGGAAGCTGGAGCTGGGCCAGGTTCAGGTTCCCCAGGATGGAGGTCAGCAGGTTGTTGAAGTCATGGGCGATGCCGCCGGCCAGGACGCCCAGGCTCTCCACCTTCTGGGACTGGCGCAGGGCCTCCTCCGCCTGGCGGCGCTCGGTGATGTCCAGCAGGTAGCCCAGGATGTAGGCAGGATCAGGCCGGGCCTCCGAGGCACCGGTGAAGTCGTAGAACCACCGGTACTCCCCGTTGGCGTGGCGGAGGCGGTACTCCTGCTCGTAGTGTGTGCGGCCCTCTCCGCGCTGCTGGAGGGCCTGGTCGTGGATGTAGGCCAGATCCTCGGGGTGGACGAGGGAATCGAACGGCACGTGCCCGGAGACGAGGGCCTCGGGGGAATAGCCCAGGATCTGCTGGATGTTGGGGCTCGCATAGTCAATGGGCCAGCCCGGCTCCGAACGCCATCGGAGCACCATCACCGGGCCCCCCACGAAGAGCCCGCGCTCGGCCACCAGGGCCTCCTGGGCCGCCTGGGCCTCCGTGACATCCAGGGCGATGCCGATGACGCTCTCCAGGCGCCCATCGTCGTCGAAGACCGGCGTGAGGGTGTTGTCGAAGGTGCGACCTGCCGCGTGGGTCTGGGTCCGTGAACTCTGTCCATCCAGAGCGCGGCGGAGCTGGGCGACCAGGGGAGCGTCCTCCCGGTAGATCTCCAGGGCGGACTGGCCCACCACCTGTCCCGGCTGGAGGCCGAGCGCCTGGAGGCCCAGGCCTTCCGAGAGGAGGAAGCGCCCCTCCGGATCCAGCTGGTAGACGATGGCCTGGACGTGCTTCAGGACGGTCCAGAGGCGGCGTTCGCTGGCCCGGAGGGCGGCCTGGGTCTCCTTCAGCTGGGTGATGTCCCGGGTGTAGGAGAGCAGGAGC
>DAIDKC010000267.1 GCA_027451045.1 Holophagaceae bacterium
CTTCGTGGACGGCCCCATGGCCCTGGATGGCGCCATTGATCCCGAATCCGCTCGCATCAAAGGCATGACCGGGTCCGTGGCCGGCGACGCCGACTGTCTGCTGTTCCCGAACCTGGAGGCCGGCAACACCTTCTACAAGGCCGGCACCAAGCTCGGCGGCGCCGAGATCGCCGCCGTCGTGGCGGGCGCGAAGGTGCCCTGCGTCCTCAGCAGCCGCGGCGACACCGCCAGGACCAAGCTCAGCTCCATCGCCCTGGCGGCCCTCCTGGCCTGAGCCTGCAGTCGGGCAGAATGGGAGCGGAAGGAGCCCGCCCGTGAACCTGTTCGACCTGCCCACCGAGGCCGAGACCGCCGCCGTGGACGCGGCCATCACCACCCGCCGGTCCATGCGGGCCTACCTGCCGACGCCCGTGCCACGCTCCCTGGTGGAGGAGATCCTGGCCGTGGCCTCCCGGGCGCCCTCGGGCACGAACATCCAGCCCTGGCAGGTGCATGTCCTGACGGGTGCCGCACAGAAGCGGCTGTCGGACCGTCTCCTGGCCATCCACAACGATCCCCAGGAGCTGGCGAGGCACGAGCGGGAGTACGAGTACTATCCGCGGGAATGGACCTCGCCCTACGTGGAGCGGCGCCGCAAGGTGGGCTGGGACCTCTATGGGCTCCTCGGCATCGAGAAGACCGACAAGGCGCGGATGCACGAGCAGCACGGACGCAACTACCGCTTCTTCGACGCACCGGTGGGCCTCATCTTCAGCATCAACCGGATCATGCAGCAGGGGAGCTGGCAGGACTACGGCATGTTCCTCGAAAACATCATGATCGCGGCCCGCGCCCGGGGCCTGCACACCTGCCCCCAGGCCGCGTTCACCTCCTTCCACCGCGTCATCGCCGAGGAGCTGGCCTTCCCCCCCGAGCAGATGCTCGTCTGCGGCATGGCCCTGGGCTACGCCGACCCCGCCGCCGCCGAGAACCAGCTCGTCACCGAACGGGCGCCGGTGGCCGAGTTCACGCGGTTCCACGAGGACTGAGGCACCGCCACCGCGGGCGGGCCTATCCCTCCGGCGGATAGTCCTTGGCGACTTCCCGGCCGGAGAGCACCCGCAGGGCGCCCTTGGCGAGAGCCCCCATCTCGTTCTCGCCCGGGTAGACCTTCACCGGGCATCCCAGCGCCGAGGTCAGGCTGCAGAGTTCCGCCACCAGCTTCCGGGAACGGGCCATCCCGCCCGTGAGGAGCACGGCATCCACCGGCTCGCCCCCGAAGGCCGGCACGAGGGCGGTGATGGCCTTGGCGATCTGGTAGGCCATGGCGTCGTAGACCAGCCGCGCCTCGGCATCGCCGGCCTCCACCCGCCGCTCCACCTCCCGCAGGTCGGCCGTCCCGAGGAGGTTGATGAGGCCGCCCCGGCCCTTGTTCAGGGTCTTCAGCTCGGCCTTGGTGTACTTGCCCGAGAAGCAGAGCTCGATGAGCTGGCCGGCCGGAAGGGTGCCCGTGCGCTGCGGCGAGAAGGGGCCTTCCCCATCCAGGCCGTTGTTCACGTCAATGTAGCGGCCCTTGTGGTGGGCGCCCACGGTGATGCCGCCGCCCATGTGGGCCACGATGACGTTGACGCGCTCGTAGAAGGTCTCGCGCTCCTCGGCGTAGCGGCGGGCGGTGGCGATCTGGTTCAGCGCGTGGCTGATCACCCGGCGCGGGAGCTCCTTGAGGCCCGAGACCCGCACCTTGGGATCCGCCTCGTCCACCACCACCGGATCCACGATGAAGGCGGGCTTGTCCGTCCCGGCCACCAGTTCGGCGGCGATGAGGCCGCCCAGGTTGGAGGCATGCTCGCCGCTGACGCCGGCCTTCAGGTCCGCCACCATCGCGGGACCCACCCGCCAGGTCCCGTGGGGGATGGGACGCAGCAGCCCACCCCGGCCGGAGACGGCGTCCACTTCATCCATGGACAGCCCCTTCGAGGCCAGGAACCGGAGGACGGCGTCCTTGCGGAAGGCGAACTGGGAGGCGATGGGCTGCCCCTCGAAGGGCCGGAGCTCCTCGGCCGAATGCTGCAACTCCTCCGTGAAGCGCTCCTCGTCCCCCTCGAAGAGCGAGGTCTTCGTGGAGGTGGAGCCCGGGTTCAGCACCAGCACCCTGTGGCGGCGGAAGAAGGTGTCCTTGGGCGTGCGCTTCCAGACGCCGTAGGCGTGGAGGCGCATCACGGAGGCCTTGACCGCCAGCCGGATGTCCTCGGGGGTGCAATCCATGGCCAGGTCCACGCCCTGGAAGAGCAGTCCGAACATCACCGGGAACTTCCGGGCCTCGGGGAAGCGGGTGGCGTAGAGGTGGTAGAGGAGGTTCCCCATGTCCAGGTTGGGGCAGACGATGACGTTGGGCGCCCCTTCCCAGGGCATTCCGTCGGTGTGGTACAGATCGGCGGAGCGCTGGGAGAGGGCCACGCTCACCTTGACCTCCCCCCGGATGTGGATGCTGCGGTAGCGCTCGCCCATGGCGACCCGCCGGGCGAGGATCTCCGGGACCAGCTCGGCCGCCTGGCGGACCAGTTCGGGTGAAGGTCCCTCGTCGCTGCCCCGGTTCGAGTAGGACACCATGGCGCAGCGGATCTCGGGCAGCACCTCCTCGGGGATCAGGTCCCGCGCCACGGCGCAGGTGCCCACCGCCACTTCCGCCAGGGTGCGGGGCGTCATGCTCGCGTTCACGCCGACATCACCGAACACCACGATGTTGTGGGGGTAGACGTCGGCCGGGTGGGAATCGGGCAGCACGAACACGCCGGCCTCGCAGGCCACGGTCCGCTGGGTCAGCAGCTCCACCATGGGCCGGAAGAAGGTCCTGGGCTCATGGGTGGCCCCGCCCACCACGGTGTCGGCGTGCCCCTGCTTCACCGCCCAGATGCCGAAGCGCCCTGGTTCCAGCACCAGACGCCGGGCCTCATCCAAGTCCATGGTGCGGCCCCTCTCCCGGGCGAACGCAAGGCAGGCCTGGGCGAACTCCTCCAGCAGGTCGGGCCGGGAAGCCGGGTCCACGAAGGCGCTCTCGGAGAGGGTGTACTCCACCCGGTCGCGGCCCAGGCGATCCGCCTCCCGTTCGGCCATGTCCCGCACGTCGGCTTCGGGAGCCAGGAAGACAGGGCGGATGAAGCGCCCCAGGTAGCAGACGGCTTCCAGGGTCCGGGGATCGAGGGCCTCCGGGAACACCACCGTGGGACGGTTGCGGGGACCGGCCAGCAGCCGGGCGTCGAGGGAGGCTTCGATGTCAAACATGGGTCTCCGGGAGCGGCGGGAGCAGCGGGCCGACCAGGGCGCCAGTGTAGCGGGAGAGGCGGCGAGCCCGGCCATGATGGGCATCACAAAGGGTCGCCCGAAAGGGCCGCCGGGCCTACATTTGGAATATTGGAACCAGCGGGTATCCTATGCCGAGGCATCCCACCCCTTCCGACGCCATCGCCTGCATCCAGTCCGGGCAGCGGGTGTTCATCCACGGCGCCGCAGCCACCCCGTCGTTCCTGGTGGACGCCCTGGTGGCACAGGCGGGCCGCCTCCGGGACGTGGAACTCATTCACATCCACGTCACCGGCGAGGTGCCCTATGCCCGCCCCGAGTACGCCCCCAGCTTCCGGGTAGCCAACCTGTTCGTGGGGCACAACATGCGCCCCTACGTGGGCACGCCCCGGGTGGATTACCTGCCCTGCTTCCTCTCCGAGATCCCGAACCTGTTCCGTTCGGGACGCCGCCCCTTGGATGTGGCCCTCCTCCACGTCTCCCCGCCCGACGAGCACGGCTTCTGCACCCTGGGCACCAGCGTGGACGTCGCCAAGGCGGCAGCCGATGTGGCCACGATCCTCGTGGCCCAGGTGAACCCCCGCATGCCCCGGGTCCATGGAGACGGATTCATCCACATCAGCCGCATCCACCACTGGGTCGAAGTGGATGCCCCGATCCCCGAATTCCCCCCGCCGCCCACCGGCCCGGAGGAAGGGGCCATCGGCCGGTACGCAGCCCAGATCATCGAGGACGGCGCCACCCTCCAGATGGGCATCGGGGCCGTCCCGGACGCGGTGCTCGCGGCCCTCACCCACCACCGGCACCTGGGCATCCACACGGAGCTCATGTCGGACGGCGTGCTGGGCCTGCTCGAGAGCGGCGCGATGGACAACACCCAGAAGAAGATCCATCCGGGCAAGATCGTGGTCGGATTCGTGACCGGGACCCGGAGGATCTACCAGTTCATCCACGACAACCCCCAGGTCGCCATGCTGGACATCGCCTACATCAACAATCCGACGATCATCGCCCGGAACCCGAGGGTCACGGCCATCAACAGCGCCGTGGAGATAGACCTCACCGGCCAGGTCTGCGCGGATTCGGTGGGCCATCGCATCATCTCCGGCGTGGGCGGCCAGATGGACTTCATCCGCGGCGCCTCCCTCTCCGTGGGCGGCAAGCCCATCATCGCCCTCCCCAGCCGCACCCGGAAGGGCGAGTCCCGCATCGTCCCGACCCTCAAGCCCGGCGCCGGCGTGGTGACCACCCGCCAGCACGTCCACTGGGTGATCACGGAGTACGGCCTGGTGGACCTCTACGGCAAGACCCTCCACGAACGGGCGAAGGCTCTCATCGAGATCGCCCACCCAGACGACCGCGAGGCCCTGGAGCGGGCCTGGTGCGACATGGCCCGGTGCGCGGAGTGATCAGCGGTCGCTGAGATCGGCGTGGAGGGGTCATGCGCATGCTCGCGCTGAGGGTGATGATCCCCCCGGCAGGAAGGGGCATCGGCGAGGCGCTGCGGTCGAACCAGGAGAGCCCTTGGCTGAGGATCGGTGCCCGGATCTCGAACCCCGCCCTGGGGTGATGCGGTACTCATGGAAGCTCCAGAGCCGCGGGAGGCTGGCTCAGTCTGGACCGGGTCCCCGGGGCCCCAGATGATCCGGATACGGTGGGTCCCGCCGCCACCCGAGCGCCACCAGCAGGGCGGCTCCCGGGGCGAACCGGTCCCAACGCGCCTGGATTCGGGCCATCGGGTAGGTGGGTCCAGGATGGGATCGCGCTCCGGGCAATCGAGGCGGGGAGGGCGAATGGAATCGCACCGTCGAGTCCGCTAGGATTGAGATCACATTTCAATAGATCCTGAAAGGGTACCCGCATGTTCGTGCCACCGCCCCCTCCTGCCGTTTCGGCTCAGAACCAGGGTGTTCCAGCCCCGCTTGCCCGCTTGCTGAAGGCCAAGGACTACGCGGGCGCCGCGGATTGGTTTGAAGCCCAATCGCCCCAGGTCCGGGGCGAGTTCTTCGTGGTCTGGATGAAGGTGCTCGCCCACGCGGGGCG
>DAIDKC010000268.1 GCA_027451045.1 Holophagaceae bacterium
AGCACCGCGTCCTCGCCGTCCGGGTAGTAGCCTTGGCGGCGGCCGCAGGGCTCCCAGCCGCAGGCGCGGTAGAGCCGGATGGCGCTGGCGTTGGAGACGCGCACTTCCAGGAAGAGGTGGACGAGCCCCTGGTCCGCCAGATCCCGCTGGCAGGCCTCCAGCAGCCGGCGGCCCAGCCCCCCGCCCCGGTGGGCGGGATCCACGGCGATGCGCAGCAGCTCGGCCTCCCCGGCGGCGGGTACGAGGGCCCAGCGGGCGAAGGCCAGGCCCGGCGCCACCCAGACGGCCTCGTGGAGGGCCGGCGTCTTCCAGGCCGATCCAAAGGCCGTGCGGTCCAGCCGCGCCATCCAGTCCGGCAGCGGCGTGTAGGGCGGCAGGCGCAGGATCTCCGGTGCGTCAGTCACCGCGCCACGCCCTTGCGCAGGGTCTCCGGCAGGTGGACGGCGGCGTGGGGGAAGTTCACCTCGGCGTCCGTCTCCCGCAGGTAGAAGGGCGTGAGGGGGTTCTCCGGGGCTCCCTGCGACACGCGCCGGGCCACGGCCACCAGGCCGTCCAGCATGGCCGCACCTTCGTCCGGCAACGTGATCCGGCCCGCGGGCAGCACCGCCGCCACGGCAGGCGCGAAGGCCTCCGGGGCCCACCAGGCCTCGCCTCCCAGCCGGGCGGAGAGGTCCGCCACGGGGTGCTTGCCGGCGGGCTCGGTGGCCTCGGCCTCCCACCGCTGGTGGAAGGCCTCCTGCCGCTGGCCGTCCAGGAGGATCCACACCGGCCCCGTCACACCGGCCCGGCGCAGGGCCTCGGCGCGGAAGGCGAAGGCGGAGAAGCCCCAGGTGGGCAGGCCCGTGAGGCCCAGGCCCTCGGCGGTGGCCACGCCGATGCGCAGGCTCGTGAACCCGCCCGGGCCCACGCAGGCGGCCACGCCCGCAAGGTCCGCGGGCCGCGCCCCGGCCTCGGCCAGCAGCGCGTCCAGGGCGGGGATCAGGCGCTCGCTGTGGCCCCGTCCCGGCCCGGACGTCACCCGGCGGGTCCAGGCGCGGTCCCCCCGGACCAGGGCCAGGTGCAGGATCTCCGTGGTGGTGTCGAGGGCGAGCAGCATGGGAGCAGTGTACAGGGGGGCGGAACGCAAAGCGGCGGCCCGCAGGCCGCCGCTTCGCCATCGCGCCCGGACCTAGACGGCCTTCAGGACCTTGCCGGCCTGGATGCAGGAGGTGCAGACGCGGATGCGCCGGGGCACGCCGCCCACCAGGGCGCGGACGCGCTGCAGGTTGGGATTCCAGCGGCGCTTGGTGACGTTGTTGGAGTGGGAGATGTTGTTCCCGAACTGGGGCTTCTTGCCGCAGACTTCGCATTCACGGGACATCGGAACCTCTCGATCCAAGGGGCGGAACAGCCAAGACAACCAGTCTAGCGGCCTGGGCCCGGAACGCAAGGAGAAAGGGCGGACGCGGCCCCCCCTCGTGGAGATCAGGTCCCGGCTCCCTTGCGCCCGCGGCCCCCCCGGGAAGAGGATGGGGCATCCACCCCCGGTTCCGCCATGGATCTCCGCCCCTGGGCGCTCGCCTTCACCGTGCTGGACTGGCCCGAGCGCCAGAAGGCCGCCCTCTGGGCCGAGCTGGAGGCCGGGCGCGAGCCCGCCCTGCCCGGGCCCCTGGCCGACGGCCTGGCCCGGGTGGCGGACGCCCTGCCCACCCGGCAGGCCGAGGCGGCAGCCCGGGGCGCCCGCCTCCTGCTGCCCGGCGATCCCGGGGCCGACGCCCTCCTCGCGCCCCTGCCCTACCCCGTGGCCCTCTGGGTGCG
>DAIDKC010000269.1 GCA_027451045.1 Holophagaceae bacterium
CAGGGCGCTGGCCAGGCTGATTGACTTGGCATCCCGCTTGGCCGCCAGAAGGTAGATGGGGAGCGCGACGCCCAGGAGGATGTGGACAACCCAGTAGACGTACCAGAAGGGGCCGAAAAGAACGTACTTGACGAGGCTTGCTTCGGGCCCAACCCCGTACCAGAGTGGGATGGAGAACTCGGCCCATTCGAGCAGCAGGTCGAACAGCAGGAAGCCCAGGACGATCTTCCCGAGGAACTGGAGCAGATCCAGCCAGGCCTCATCCTTGTCAGGCCAGAAGGAGGCCACGATGAAGGTCATCAGCGCGCCTCCGGAAAGCAGGGCGCCGACCAGGAACATGATCGGGTAGATGGGGCTGTTCCAGAACGGGCGCGCCGACACCGTCCCGAAC
This sequence comes from Holophagaceae bacterium, assembly GCA_027451045.1. Lineage (GTDB taxonomy): Bacteria > Acidobacteriota > Holophagae > Holophagales > Holophagaceae > Geothrix. The sequence continues at coordinate 392 of DAIDKC010000269.1, forward strand.
AGGGCGCCCACACCGCCATGGAAGGCGATGGCCAGGGGAATGCCGATGGTCGCGAGGCGCTTCAATTTCCGGTCATCTTCCCGGATCGCCTCCGCTGAAAGAGACTTCATGTCCCGGCGCAATGCGTAGTAGAGCTCCCCCAGAAGGAGGGCGAAGTAGGCTGAGTAGAGCCACACCATCCAGGCCATCATTGAATGGAAGTGGGGGCGGGTGAATACCTCGTAGTTGCGTTCCATGTGGCCCAGATCGAACCAGATGGTGAGCAGGGACATGACGAGTGTGGTGGCGGCCACGAACAGCGCCAGCTTGGCGATCCGCTCCAGTTTGTGGACACCGAACACGTACACCAGGCTGGAGAGCAGGAAGGCGCCTGCGGAGAGCCCGATGAAAAAGATGTAGGCCGCCACCCACATGCCCCAGGGCACGTAGCTGGTGTAGGCGGCGAGGCGATGGCCCAGGAACAGGCGCTCGATCAGGCCGATCCCGCCCAGGAGAGCCAGGAGGGCCCAGATCGCCCAGAGGATTTTGGCGTTTCGGTTCATCGCGCCCTCCTAGCTCAGATAGAAGACTTTGGGATGGGTGCCCGCTTCGGGCTTGAGGACCTTTGCATTCGCCTGGCCCGCCAGTTCGGACACCAGGGATTTAGGGTCATTCAGGTCACCGAAGAAGGTCGCCCGGCCCACACAGGTGGACACGCACATGGGCAGCATTCCCTGGTCGAGGCGGTGGGTGCAGAAGGTGCACTTGCGGGCATTCCCGACGGGGCTGCTGGGAATGAGCCCTTCGCTTCGTTCCCAGTGCTTGCCGTACTCGAAATTCGGCGGGTTCTGATAGGCCCGGGCAGCCGTGAGGGCCAGCGCCCCGTCGGCGCCCTTGGCCGCATTGTCCGTCCAGTGCTCGCCGAAGTCGAAGGTGCGGGCCTGGTAGGGGCAGGCCGTGAGGCAGTAGCGGCAGCCGATACAGACATCGTAGTCAATCACCACGATGCCATCCGCACGCTTGTAGGTGGCTTCCACGGGGCATACCGGTGTGCAGCCGGGATCCTCGCAGTGCATGCAGGGACGGGGTGTGAAGGTGCGCGCCACATCCGGGTAGGCGCCCCGCTCTTCATCAATCACCGGCCGGTACACCACCCCTGGCGGCAGCTTGTTCTCCATGACGCAACCGACCGTGCACGAGGAACATCCCGTGCACTTCCGGGTGTCAATGACCATGCCCCAGCGGCGCTCCTTGAAGGGTTTCTTCATGGTCCGCTCAAGCTCAGTCTGCATGCGGATCAGCACGTCCTGGTCCACATGTTCGGAAAGCTTGAAGGGGGAGGCGGGCATCGGCGGGAGACCCGATGTGGGCCTTGCGTTGGCCGTTTCCTCGGCGCCCAGCTTGACGCCATTAAGCACCAAGCCTGCGAAGACCGCAGAGCCGACTTTCTCGATAAAGGACCTCCGGGAATCGGGGGCGGATGGCTGAAGGGACTGTTCCATGAAGACCTCCGGGACGGGGGGGACGAGGGACAGAGAAGGCTCTGAGTGACTCGGGTCTCTTCATGGCAGGAAGCGGGCCAAGAGGTCATTAATTATCTAAATAATTTGTTATAAATGCTTTAATAAATTGTTCGTCTAGGCCAGATCAACAGGCCATGCCCACTTCTCGGCAAGCCGATCCGTGCCCATTCCGGGCCCCTCCCGAAGGACACCAAGCCTCGCGAGGCCTTCACGGGCTTTTCGTCACAAGAACCGATGGCCCACAAGGATTGCCAGCTATTGGGCGCGCGCCAGCTTTTCGGCAGGTTCCTCAGGCTTCCTTGCCAGCTCCCGGAAGGCCCAGGCGCCGGGCGCGATACTGAAAGGTGCTCCGGGGAATGCCCAGGAGGGCCGCCGCCTCGGACTGATTGCCCTTCGCTTTCTCGAGTGCCCATGCGAGAAGACGTTGTTCCGTCTGGGCCAGCACGTCGTCGAGCTGGATACGGCCGGCGCCAAGCTCTTGGCCCGGGCTGTTCTCCAACGGGGAGGAGCCACCCGCCAGGGCCTTCGGCAGATGGGAGGGCAGGATCTCAGGGCCCGCACAAAGGGCCAGGGCTGCCTGCATGGCATGCTCCAACTCCCGGATGTTGCCGGGCCAGTCGTGGGCGCGGAGCAGATCGCAGGTGTCCGGGTGAAGGTCGGGGATGGGATCGCGCATCGCGCCCGCGACTTTCCGCAGGAAGAAGTAGGCCATCGGCAGAATGTCCTCGCGGCGGCGGCGGAGCGGCGGAAGATCCACGTGGATGACGTGGAGCCGGTAGTAGAGATCCTGCCGGAACCGTCCCTCGGACACGAGTTGGGCCAGATCCTTCTTCGTCGCCGAGACCAGGCGGAATTCAGCGGGGCGAGCCTGGACGGAACCCAGGCGCTCGACCCGCCGCTCCTGCAGCACCCGGAGCAGCTTGGCCTGGGTCTCCAGAGGGATGTCATCCACATCGTCCAGGAAGAGGGTTCCGCCGGCGGCAGCTTCGAAACGGCCCATGGCCGCCTTGTCCGCGCCCGTGAAGGCGCCCTTCTCGTGACCGAACAGTTCGTTTTCCAGGAGCGAGCCGGAAAGAATGGCGCAGGACACCGGCATGAAAGGGCGTGAGGCCCGCGGGCTGGCAGCATGGATGGCGCGGGCGAGCACCTCCTTGCCGGTGCCGGTCTCCCCCTGGATCAGGACATCCACATCCATCGGCGCCACCCGGTCCACGGTCGCCCAGAGCTCCCTCATGGCCGGGGTCGCGCCCAGGAAAAGGCCTGGGCGGGTGAACTGCTCCAGGCGTCGTTCCAGTTCGGCCTTCTCCCGGCGCAGATCCAGGAGCTCGGACACGCGCCGGACCCGCTCCAGAAGCTCCTCCCGCTCGAAGGGCTTGACCAGGTAATCCGTAGCTCCCGCCTGGAGCGCCGTGACCGCGTCCTTGACGGATCCGAAGGTGGTCATGAGGATGAACGCCATGCCTGGCTGGGCCTGCCGGGCGCGCTGCAGGAGGCTCATGCCATCAAGCCCTGGCATGCGGACATCCGATAGGACCAGCATGGGGGGCGTCCGCTGGATCATGTCCCAGGCAGCAAGCCCGTCGCCCACCACCTCGACCTCGTGGCCAGCCTCGACCAGATCATCGTGGAGGGCCATGGCCAGCAGGGCTTCGTCTTCAGCCACCAGGATCCGCATCAGACCTCCAATGCCCGGAACCGCAGGGTGACACAGGTTCCCTCGCCCGGAGTGCTCGCCAGTTCAATGTCTCCGCCATGATCGCGCATCATCTGGCGGGCGATGGCCAGGCCGAGGCCCGTTCCCCGCCCCGGTGGCTTGGTGGTGAACAGGGGGTCGAAGGCTTGGGCCAGGGCCTCGGGGGGCATGCCGATGCCTGTGTCCTGGACGGCAATCGTGACGCGCCCAGCCTCCTCGCTGGCGCGGAGGACGATCCGCCCTTCCCTCAGGTCCATGGCGTCCGCGGCGTTGATCAGGATGTTGACAAGAATCTGGAGGAGGCCCGCCGGATCGAAGGAAACGGCAGGCAGGTCATCGGGCACCTGGAGATCCAGGCCCACACCTGCCGGCAGGCTGTGTTCCACCAGCATCCTGGCCTTCTGGGCCGCATCCTTGAGATCCACGGGGACCTCTTCATAGCGGGTGTGGCGGACGAATTGCAGGAGCCGCTGGAGCACGCCCTGGATGTGCCGGGCGGCTTCCTTCATCGGCGGAAGATAGGCCGTCAGGCGGGTCGCATCCTCTGGTTTCCGGGAGAGGCGATCCAGGGAGGCCATGAGGCCTGAAAGCGGGTTGTTGATATCGTGAGCCAAGCCGGCAGCGATGAGCCCCACGCTGGACATGCGGTCCGCGTCCCTGAATCGGGCCAGAAGGGCCAGGTTCTCCTGCTGAAGATCCTTCAGGCGGCCCATCATGTCCTGGACAGCCCGGGCCACCAGACCGATCTCATCCCTGCGCCGTACGGGCAGCGCCGGCACCGGCCCGTCCATGCGGAAGGCGGCCACGGCGGAGGAGAGCCGGAGGGCGTCCCGGTGGACATCCTGGGCGATGAGGAACGATCCGCCCACGCCCGCCAGCAGAAACAGCAGCACCATCCCCTGGATCGCGCTCTCGCCGAAAGCCGCACGCGAACGGATGGCATTCTCCGAAAGCCCAAGTCTGACCATTCCGAGGGAGCCATGGAGGATCGGCGCCTGGAAATCCTGGAAATAGGTTTCCCTGGACTTGAACCGGAAGGGAGGGCCGGCGGGGCGGGGGGAGTCGAGAAAGGCGGGCACGCCATCCCGGAAGGTGCTCGCTGCGATGCCGCCATTGCCATCGTAGACCACAATGTAGAAAGCTTCCGCATAGCGGGAACGGTAGGAATCCAGCATGCGGTCCAGGCCGAGCCGATCCCGATGCAGCAGGAGGGATTCGCTCTGGTCGGCCACGAGCTCCACCAGGGCTTGGCCCTGGGCCGTGAGGGAGGCCCTCAGGCTGCGCAGCATGACCGACCTGAAAACCCAGGCGTTCACCGAACCGAACAGCACCACCCCGATGAACAGGAGGGCCAGGATCCGCCCCCTAAGATGCAAGGCAGTTCTTGGCACGGAGATTTCCGAAGAGACGGTTGAGGTGGTCCATCCGACGGTGCCAGAGGGCATCGGGCTGCTGGAAGCCTGTCCACCCTATTTCCTTGAGGATGGCCTGCCCAGCCTTGGTCGAGGCCAGATCCAGGAAGGCGGCGCGAAGGGCCTCCTTTTCGGCTGTGGAGAGCTGGTCTTCCACGACAATGGGGGGCGCGGGAAAGGGCTCTGACCGCTCGAGGATGCGCAGATGCCGGGCCTGCCTCGGATGGTTCTCCGTCCAGACCTTGAATACGGTGCTGTCCACGGCGGCCGCATCCACGGTGCCATCCGCCACCAGGGAAAGCGACCGGTCATGGCTATGGCTGAAGGCCACGGTTCTGAAAAAGGCGCCCGGCTTCTGGCGCAGGGCGCACAGCCGGGCCACGGGGAAGATGTAGCCCGTCAGCGAAAGCGAGTCCGTGAACTCGAAGGAAGCCCCCTTCAGATCCTCCAGGCTCCGGGCCGGATTCTGAGCTTGAACCACCAGATAGGACTGGTAGGTCGAGCCGCTGCCGATCAGGAGAGGGACCACCAGCGGCTCACAAACCCTGCACAGGCGGGGATCCGCATAGGCCCCGGCACAGACAATGCCCACATCGAGCTGGCCTAGCCCCAGCATGTCATTGATTTCCCGGTAATCACCCCCCAGCAACGGCGTGACGGGCCGGCCCATGTGGCTGGAAAGGGCCTGGCACAGCGCAGTCAGCGCCGCGCCACTGCCCTGGACCGACAGGATGGGGGCCAGCCCCAGGCGGATCGGTGCAGGTTCCGTTGCCGCAGGGCTTGCCTTTGGCGCGCCGGGGTTCATGGAAACGGATGTGTAGCCCTGGGAGCGGCAGCCGGAAAGGAGGAGTGTGAGGGCCACGGCCAGGCCGAATGAGATCCTTGCGGCGGCTCGGCGGGGGCGAGACAGCTCCTCCCCCTTGTGGAGGGGCTTGGGAACTCGACCATCCTGGCCCATTCCAGCCTTCATCCCGTGCTCCGTGAATCGCTCCGACGATAGCACCGATGGAGATCTGCCGGTCAGGGCCCCGTGCCTTGCAGCTCATGGGGATGTTTCGTAAACCATTTGCGTGGCTCGGACCTAGAAATGGGCGGTCAGGCTGGCGCCCAGGGCCATGTCGGCGGTGTTGCCCCAGTGGGTGATGTTGTTCATGTAGTGGAAGGTGAGCGTGGTGCGTCGGGTCCAGTGCCAGTACACGCCCAGGTCGTGCTGGAGGCTGGGCTGGTCGAAGTGCTGGTAGGGCTCCGGGTGGAGGTAGCCGCTCTGCCAGTAGAGCTGGAGGAAGGGCTGGACCTTCCTCCATTTCCGGTATTCCCAGGTGGCGTGCAGTCCCACACCATCCCGGAAGCCGATGCTGTTGTAGGCGGGGCTGCCGTGGGGGCGATGGACGTAGCCCCCGCCGAAGTAGAACACATGCCGCGTGGCCGCCCGCCACTGGGCCGTGAGGCCGTAGGTCTGATCCCAGCCGGACTGGTACACATCGTAGGTATGGGTGAGCGGAGGCTTGAAACTGAAGGCGGCCGACAGCGTCCACTTCGGCGTCTGGAGCAGTCGGTGGGTGAGCCCCAGCACCGGATCCTGGGTCTTGCCGAGGATGCGCTGGTCGCTGTAGAACACCAGCTTCCCGTGCTGGATGACCACCAGTGTCACCTGGTTCTGGAGCACCTTGTCCCGCCCGAACTGCTCGAAACCAATCTTGTGGAAATCTTCGATGAGGGGATCCAGGAAGCCTCCCGTGTGGTTCTGGACCGGGAACCGGAACCACAGGTCCGTGCGGTCCGACAGCCCGTAGCGTCCCTCCAGTTCGAATCGGGCGATCTCCTCGTCGAAGAAGTAGAGCACCGGCACATCCTTCCATTGGGCCAGGTGGCTCTCCACGAAGGCCCGCGTGATGACGATGCGCCCCGTGGCATCGTGCAGCGCGCCTTCGTTCTGGAGAATGTCCGAGAACTGGAAAGTGTTCGCCTCCACCCAATGGAGCGACCAGCGCCAGTGGCCCTGGCCGAGGGGCACGGGATCCACCGGCTGGTAGGCCATGGTGGGCAGGTACAGCGGGAACATCTCCCGGGTGGGGAAGGGGCCCATCTCGTGAAGGGGCTCCTCCGCCGCCAGAGGCAGGATCGCCAGGAGGCCCAGCACCACTCGACGCATCACTCGTCCCCGTCCCGCGGCGGGTTTCTGTCGAAGGCGGCGCTGGCCGTACGCCCCCAGGTCTGCTTCGAGGATGCTAGTGGTTGTGATCTCAGTCATGGGAAGGCCTCCGGATCTCCCAGCAAGGCTCTCGGCGTCCGTGACCCGCAGGCAGGAAGGAACCCTACAGAGGCTCCCAGGTCACTTCATAAAATCACCTGTCCGATTGTTTCTCCTTCTGTCAGTGGATGGCATGTCTTGCCATACGGCAACGGCCTGCGGTGAGCGTCTAGAACCCGATCATGACCGACATGACGAGGCTGTCACCCCCCTGTTCGCCGGTCTGGGTGGCGCGGGGCGCGAGGAAGTTCTTGCTGCGGTGGATGTAGTCGAACTTCACCTTCCCGTCCACGTACTTGGCCGGCGTGAAGAGGTAGTTGTAGCCCACGATCGCCTCGTAGTACTTCGGCGAGAAGTCGTTGCCCGTGGGCGCTCCGGTCGTGGTGTTGGTGGTGTAGGGATCCGTGGCCGTGTACCAGTCGTCGCCCTGGTTGAAGTTCAGGTAGTCGAAGCGGGCCGTGAACCAGTGGCGGCCCATCTTGTAGGCGCCGGACAGGGTGTAGCCCAGGTACTTCTGATCCAGGTGCTGGCGCTGGACGGCAACGGTCGGGGCCGTCCCGGCGGGGAACACCGAGGGATAGCGCCGGCCCAGAAGGCCCGTGGTCACTTCCACCGCGCCCTGCCACTGGGCATTGTCGAACACGTAGTAGGCGCCGATGTTGGTCGTCTTGTCCTTGTTGTCCAGCACTGCCGCGGCGTCGGGGGCATTCACGCCCGTGAAGGTTCCGGATACCAGACCGACATCGCGGACATCGGTCTCGCCCTGGCGGTACCAGGCGCCGAAGCTGTGATCCGCTCCGTAGGTGGCGTTCGCGGAGAAGCTGTAGTCCTTCTGGGCGTTGGTGTCATTGGCCTTGTAGGTGAGGCTGGAGTCGGTCATGCCGTTGCCCACGCCCAGGTTGAACTTCGCGGCGAGGCCATCCGGATCCCCGATGCTGTAGGTGGCCAGGGCCCCGCGATCCCGCTTCTCGGCCCACATCCGGGCCGTCATGGAACGGTCGTAGAACAGGAGCTTCTGCGCACCGATGATGGTGGACTCGTAGTTCATGGGCATCTTGAACTGGCCCATCTTGACCGAGAACTGCTTGTTGAAGGCGTAAGCAATCCAGGCGTCGAGCAGGTTGTTCGTGCCGGCAGGTGTCGTGTTGCTGGACGTGTTCGGATCAAAGACCACGCCCCAGATCACCTGATCCCCCACCTTCCCGTTGAGGCAGAGTTCCGTGTGCCGGACATAGAACTGGTTCTCCTTGAACGCCGAATTCATGGCGCCGTTGGCGTAATAGGGCGCCACCGATGGCGCCGGATCCAGCCGGAGGTTGTTGTCCAGCATCTGTGTGTACCAGGATTCCAGGATCATCCCGACCTTGAGGTTCTGCTGGGCGGATGCCAGGGCGCCGCTTTCCAGCAGCAATGCCCCCACAGCGGCGAGTCTTCCGAGCTTCATGGATCCTCCGGTTCAGGCGACAGGCGAAGAACGCCTGCGCAAGGATCTGTCCAGCCTCCACAGGAATCATTGCTCTGGATCAATTCCAGTGCGAAATTCTGCAGGCATGCGGTGTGGCCATGGCCATGGGTGGCGAGTGGGCTCACCATCGGCCTTCGACTGGAGAACGCTTCGCGTTTCCCACACCACCCACTCGGGGAACTATCCGGGGAACTATCCGGGCAGCATCAGCGGCGTTTCATGAAGGAAAACCCGGCTCTGCTGCCCTTTTCACCGCGCGTTGAAGTGCTAATTGAGCGCTGTTATGTGTAATAAAAAGATAGACTTGAGTTGATGATCTGGTGTTAACCGGAGGTACTACTCGCGGTGCAACTCGCGGTGTGATCCGCACCCCTACCCGCGAGTATGTCCATGCGGCCTTCGCAGCACCTCACGGAATACCGGAAGACCCACCTCACAGGGGCTGGGCGGATTCATCTCCGGGGTGTAGTTATTCCTATCTGATTCCAGGATCATCCGAGTAACAACCAGACAATTAATTGCCCTAGTAAATCAAGATTCATCAAGACCTCCTCCATGCCCGCCCGAAGCGGAACACCACCCTTGATCGCCTTGCCATTCAAGCAAGGTGGAGATTGGGCACAACAGTGTGAACATGGCCACGATACACCCCGCACCATATCGATGGAGACTGCCGGCACATCGGTTGAACGAACCCGGCGGATGCTGGGCACCATTGGGTTTCGGGATGTGCCAGCGCCATCTCGATCATGATCGCGATATGCACCGGTCCCTGGTCTATGCAGAGTTTCAAATGAGTCGTAAACATGGTTGATTGATTTGAATATGAATGTATGACACGTCGACTTAAAATGTCGATTAACACCAGTTGTGCACGGGTCGCCCGGACCAGTTGATATTCCGTAAACAATTGAAAATATGAGTACGAAGGTGGCGGGAATTAACACCTGATGGGGCGTTCGGTTAACACCGAGGATGTACTACGATTGGCTTGAGTTACAGGTGATATTTTAAAAAATCGACATTAGTAATAAATTTGCTGATTATGAAAATCATTTAAAATTAATAATTGCATAATTGGTTGAAATCTTGAGCAGAATGGCATTGCTTAACACCAAAATTAACACCGGGATTTTTGCTCCGCGGAACAAAATACCGGTGCGATACCCCCGGGGGTTTGCAAAATGGGGTATTTCAGGCTTTCCCATCCTGAATTGGTATTCGGCCAGGGATTTTTACGCCTCTTTTGGACCAGA
>DAIDKC010000270.1 GCA_027451045.1 Holophagaceae bacterium
GCTTGCGCGCGAGGGCGTCGCCGTCGGCCGGTGGGGACCCCTCCATGCGGGCGAGCATCGCCGATCGGCGGGTCGGCGCCAAGCCGTTCGAGGCGAGCAGGGCCGAGTCGAGGCCGAGCCCACGCCAGTCTGCCTCCGGAAGGGACAGCTGATGGGGCTGGTCGGGATCCAGGTTCACCAGGACCAGGCAGGCGTCGAGCCCTTCCCGGGAACGCCGGGAAAGGGCCAGGACCGTCGAGTCCTCCGGGCTGAGCCGCGCGACCCGCGCGCCGTCGAAGAAGCAGGGGTGCTCCGCCAGCAGGCGGTTCAGGGCCGCGAGTCCCGGCACCAGGTTGGGCTCCGCGCCCCAGGACAGGCCGCGGGCCTCGTGGACATCCAGCTTCTCCTCCGCCAGCCACTCCACGCCCGCGGAGAAGCCGTAGGCGCCGGAGGTGCTGGCCAGCGCGCAAAGGCGGTTGCGCAGGAGGGACCACACGGCCCCCCGGCGCGCCAGACGGTCGTTGTCGTGGGTCTCGCTGTAGTGGACCAGGGGACCCAGGCGGTCGGCCTGCCGGAGGCTGTGGTCCAGGTAGCCGGCGACGGCCCTCGGATCATGGTTCTGGAACAGCTCGGAGTAGGCCCATTGCATGCCGCCCTCGCCCAGCAGCCGCTCGGTGGCCTCCCAGGCGCCCCCGAGCCCTTCCAGCAGGAAGGCACAGTCAGGGAATTCCTGATGCACCCGGGCCGTGAGGTACTGCCACACCGGCAGGGGCACCATGTAGCCCGCATCGCAGCGGAAACCGTCCACCCCCCTCCGGCACCAGGTCAGCAGGGCTTCGGCCACCTCCTCCCAGAAGGCGGGGGCGCTGCCGTCCAGTTCCACCAGGTCGCCCCAGGTGATGCCCCACGCGCCGGGACTGTGGAAGGTGCCGTCGGGGTTCCGGCGGAACCACTCCGGGCGGGTCTCCATCAACCGGGAGCCCCAGCCCGTGTGGTTCACCACGATGTCGAGGAACAGGCTCCCGCCGCGCAGGTGGACCCCGTCCGCCAGTTCCCGGAACTGGTCCACGGCGGTGGTGTGGTGGTCGAACTCCACCAGGGCGAGGTCAATGGCAGTGAGGTCCAGCTGGGCGTAGGGGCTCCCGTAGCGGCCCATGCGGGCGAAGGTGGTGGGGGCGGGCCCCACGGGCAGCAGGTGGAGGATGCGGCAGCCGAGGGTGTCGAAGATGTGAGGCAGGCCGCGGGTCAGGTCCCGGAGGGTGCCCGAGGGCGGGATCAGGGTGATGCCGCGGCGGTCCAGATCCGCCCAGGCCGCCTCGCGCTCGGGGTTGCGGGTGGCCCGGAGGTCCCGGGAGGCCCCGAACATGCGCGGGAAGGCGCAGTAGATCAGGTTGGCGGTGCGGTACCGGTCCGGCAGGACGCTCAACCCCAGGTCGTCCCCGGAGGGCCAGTGCTGCCGTCCGGCGGGATCGAGGGCGTAGGCCTTGGCCCGGAAGTGCCCGGGTTCCGTGAGGGCGAGGTCCAGGGACCAGCCCCCGTTCTCCAGCTGGAGGGGGATGTCCCGCCAGGAGGCCCCGGCGAAGGTGGCGGCCTCTCCCGGACGGGCTCCTGCCAGGGCGATGGTCTCCGCCAGCGCCCGGGCCCCCCGGGTGAGGTTGGTGCGAAGGAAGGCCCGCCAGCCGGGCTGGTCCGGGGCGGGATGGGCCAGATCCACCCGCAGGCGATCCCCCACGTGGCGCAAGAGGTGGGCACCGGGCTCGGGACGCATGGCGGGGCGTAGCACGGCTCACCCTCCAAGCTCATCCTACTCCGGGGATCCGCTTCCCCGGGGCGCCCCACCGCGGGACAATGCCCGCATCATGGCCACCTCCGCGTCCGTTTCTCCCGCCCTCGCCGACCTCCTGGCCGAATGCCGCAAGGTGATCGTCGGCCAACCCCAGCTGCTGGACCGGCTGCTGGTGGCCCTGCTCTGCCGCGGCCATGTGCTCCTGGAGGGCCTGCCGGGCCTCGCCAAGACCCGCACCATCAAGACGCTCGCCTCCGCCAGCCATACCAGCTTCCGCCGCATCCAGTTCACCCCGGACCTCCTGCCCAGCGACGTGGTGGGCACCCTCGTCTTCGATCCCAGGACCCTCGCCTTCACCCCCAAGAAGGGGCCGGTCTTCGCGAACCTGGTGCTGGCCGACGAGATCAACCGGGCGCCGTCGAAGGTCCAGGCCGCGCTGCTGGAAGCCATGGAGGAGCGGCAGGTGACCCTGGGGGAGGACACCTTCCGCCTGCCCGACCCCTTCCTCGTGATGGCCACCCAGAACCCCCTGGAGCAGGAGGGCACCTTTCCCCTGCCCGAGGCCCAGATGGACCGCTTCCTCTTCAAGCTGCGGGTGGACTACCCCCGGCAGGAGGAGGAGATCGAGGTGCTCCGGCGGGCCCACCTGACGGGCGACGAGGTCCACCCCGTGGTGGACGGCCCGGCCCTGCTGGCGGCCGGGGCCCTGGCCGAGAAGGTGCGCCTGGACGACGCAATCCGCGGCTACATCGTGCGGCTGGTGCAGGCCACCCGACCCGGCCACGGCAAGGCCTGGAAGGGGCAGGAGCTGATCCGCTGTGGAGCCAGCCCCCGGGCCTCCCTGGCGCTCCAGGCCGCCTCCCGCGCCCTGGCCTTCCTCCAGGGCCGCGACCACGTGCTGCCCCAGGACGTGGTGGACCTGGCGCCGGACGTGCTTCGCCACCGCCTCCTCCTCACCTTCGAGAGCGAGGCCGACGGCGCCACCACCGACCAGGCCGTCGCCCAGCTCCTCCAGGCCGTGCCCCGGCCCTGAGCCCCCTCAGCTGCCGTGGAAGGTCCGGATGAAGCGGATCGCCAGGAGGAGCATGAGGAACACGAGGTAGAAACGCAGGAAGTAGAGCGCGAACCGGGTGGCGCGGGTGAGTTTGACCCTCGGCATGCGGGACTCCTAGGAACGGGCCGGAGCCCGCATGATGTCGTTGAAGCGGATGACGCCGAGGATGCGGTCCTCCGGGTCAACCACGGGGATCATGCGGAAGTGGTACTTCCCGAAGAGGGCCTCGATGTCCTCCCGGGTGTCCTCGGCCTCCGCCGCGACCGCCGGGGACGCCATGAGCTCCTCCATCCGCGCCTCCTCCCCGGAGATGAGCAGCTGGCGGGCATCCACGGCCCCCAGCAGCTTCCGGTCGGGACCCACGGGATACAGGTACGAGATCCCGCTGTAGCTGAGGCCTGAACTCCGGATGCGCGTCCGCGCCTCGCCCACGGTGGCATCGGGGGAGATGGTCAGGTAGTCGGCCGACATGAAGTCGCGGGCCGTCACCTCCCGGTCGGACAGCAGGGCCCGCACCCGCCGCTGGCGGTCCTCCGGCAGCAGCACCAGCATCTCCTCGGCATCCTCGTGGGGCAGCACTCCCAGGAGGTCCACCAGCTGGGGGGTGGACAGGCGGGCGAGGATGTTCTGGGCCCGTTCCTGGCGGAGGCTGGCGATGATCTGGCGCTGGGCCCTGGGTTCGGCCTCGGTCAGGGTCTCCGCGGCCTTGGTGGGCTCGAGGGCCGAGAACAGGGCTTCCTGCTCCGTGCCGGACAGCTCCTCCAGGGCGTCGGCCAGATCCTCCTTGGGAAGATCCTGGAGCTGGTCCTTGGCCACGGAGAGCTGGAGGCGGTCGGAGGCGATGGCATCCTCCAGGGAGAGCGGCTGGACCCACTTCCATGGGATCAGGTCATCCCGCATGAGGGTGGTCAGGCGACTCAGCCCCCACTTCCGGAGGAACCCATTGAAGGACGCGTCCACCGCCGCCAGATGGTAGGCGCCGTCGGTGGCCTGGAGGAGCACGTCGTTCACGACCTCCACCTTCCGGTCGTCAATATCCAGGATCGTCCGACCCATGAGGTGCTTGTCCGCCAGGATCCAGCCCGGCTGGTCCTGGAAGGGCGGATAGCGGTCGCCGGAGGCCGGGGCCTCCACCGTGATGCCGCCGTCGCGCACCTCGACCACGGATGCCCAGGGCACGAACTCGCTGGGCACGCCCCACCCGTGGTCGATGAAGATCCCCACGGCCCGGGGGAACGGCTCCGCAAGGGCGAACACCATGTCGGAGGCGGGTCCGAGCTTGCGGCCCGTACCTTTGACGCGCACGGGCTTGCGGAGGATGCGCGAGAAGTAGAGCGTGGGCTGGTTCTGGGAGGCGGGGAGCCGGTTCATGCCGACCTCCGGAACAGGTGCCCGAGCAGGCCCGGGAAGAGGGTCGAGACCGCAAACAGCGTGGACATCAGGGAGACGAAGATCACGATGGACCAGTTGGCGATGTTCTCCCATCGGGTGTTCACGTGCTTGCCCATGAACTGCTCGTCGTTCAGGATGAGGAGCAGGAAGATGAGCGCCGAGGGCAGCAGCGTCACCGCGACCACCTGGACGAACATGGTGATGGTCACCAGCGGTGCCTTCGGGATGAGCACCACGGAGCCGGCGGTGCCCAGCATCACCAGGTAGATGACGTAGAACCAGGGCGCATCCTTCACGCTCTTGTTGAGGCTGTGGGCCCATCCGAACACCTCGCCCACCGCCCAGCTCGACGAGAGCGAGATGCAGAGGGCGCCCAGGAACCCGGCGTCGAAGAGGCCGATGGCGAACAGCTTCCGCGCCAGTTCGCCCTCCCCGTGGGGGAGCAGGGGTGTCAGGGCCTCGGCGGTCTTGGCAGCATCGTCCACGATGATGGGCGGGTTGTGGTGGTGGAGCGCGGCGCCGGTGGTGATGATGATGAAGGCCGCCACGATGCAGGTGAGCACCGCGCCCACGAAGGTCTCGATCTTCCCGAACTTGATGTCGTGGATGTCCAGGCCCTTGTCCACCACCGCGCTCTGCTGGAAGAAGATCATCCAGGGGGCGATGGTGGTGCCGATGTTGGCGAGCAGGATGAACAGCAGATCCCCCGAGAGCCCGCCCGGCAGGTTCGGCACCAGCAGGCCCTTGGCAGCCAGGCCCCATCCCGGCGCGGTGGGGGTCTTCATGGCCCAGAAGGCCGCCGGGATGTAGACGAGGTTGAAGGCGCAGAAGAAGAGGGTGAGCTTCTCGAAGGTCCAGTACTTCCCGGACAGCACGACGAGGAACAGGATCAGGGTGACGCCGGCGAAGGTGACCAGGGGCGGGATGCCGAACATGCTGCCGGCGGTGATCATCCCGATGTACTCGGTGACCAGGGTGAGCCAGTTGACGATGGCGAGATCGGCCAGGGAGAACCAGCCCCAGAACGGGCCGAAGCCCTCGAAGATGGCCTCGGCGTGCCCCCGCTTGGTGACGGCCCCCAGCCGGACGGTCATCTCCTGGACGTAGTAGGCCATCGGCACGAGGATCACGAAGATCCAGAGGAGGCTGAAACCGTACTTGGAGCCCGTGACCGCGTAGGTGGAGATGCCCCCCGCGTCGTTGTCGGCCACCATGACGATGATCCCGGGGCCCAGCACCGCGAGGAAGATCAGCAGGTGGCGCTTGAACCGCTCGAGCTGGTGGATGGTCTTGTTCACGACATACACGGAAGGACCTCGCTCGAGAAGAAGATCTGCCGCACCAGGGCGATGGCCGCGGCGCGCCGGAGCCCCGACGGTCCCAGCCAGGATGCCCGGCCGGGAGCCGTGGGATCAATGCGGATTTGACGGTTCACCGGAGCCTCCTAGAACTGCCCGTGGACGCGCAGCGCGAAGATGGACACGGGCCCGCGGTCCCGGTTGAAACCCGGGTCCTGGACACGCTGGGCGTCCAGGGAGAGCGTGACCCCCCGCGCGGCACGGAGGGCGTAGTAGGCCTCGGCGATGCGCTCCTGTCCGGCATCCAGGCGCCCGTCCCCGAGGATGAAACCCAGCCCTCCGGCGGCAAGGTAGGCCCGGTGCTCCGGGGAGAGGGCGTTGACGACGACCGCCACGCCCACCCGGTCCTCCGGCCGGTCCCAGCCACACCCCGCCAGGGCCAGCCCGGCCGCCCCGGTCCGGTCCACCTCCGTGAAGGCCCAGGTCTCGGTCCGTCCATCGTTCCAGCCCGCCCGCAGGAAGGCCCCCAGGTCCGCCCCCAGGGCCTGGTCAACGCTCAGCCCCCACCCGTACTTGGTGCGTCCCGGGCGGCGGGTGGCGGTGATGTCCGGTGCGGTGGGATCCAGGGCCAGGCTCTCCCGGTAGTCGCCCATCCGGGCATGGTTGGCATAGGCCATCAGACGCACGCTTCCCGCCAGGCCGCCGAAGGTGTGGTCGTGGTCCAGTTCCACCACGTCCCCATGGGGCCGGGACACCTGGGGGTCGAACAGCATGCCGTTGGCCTCCCGGGGCTCCAGGAAGCTCCCCGCCCGGACGGCCCAGGCATCCCAGATGAGTTCCAGGGACAGCCCCCAGGTGTAGCCCCGGGTGTCCGCGGGATAGTCCCAGCTGGCCGTGTCCATGAGGGCCCAGTTCAGGAACTGGGTCCGGGGGTCATGGGCATAGGCGTTCTGGTCGAAGACGTCGGAGGCTGAGAACCGCCCGGCCGTGAGCACCAGGCGGCGGGAAGACTGGCGGCCGCCGAGCTGGTCGAGGTCCGGCACCAAGGCTTCCGGCGCCCCGCCGAGATCCCAGGTCTGCCGGAGGAACAGGCGGGCCAGCCCGAGCTTGACCTCGGAGCTGTCCACCCGGTAGATCTCCCCGTTGGGGGCGCCGGCGAGGCCAAGGACGCGGCTGTCGCCCTGCCCGCCCGCGGCCTCGGGGTTCACGTAGAGCTCCGCCCCCTTCCAGAGCCGGCGCCCGAGAAAGAGGGTTCCCGTGAAGGAGCACCGGGTCTCCTTGCGGCTCTGGAAGCTGTTGGGGCCCTGGTAGGGCGAAGCGAAGGCCCCGTGGCCCTGGATGATGAAGGTGGCCTGGCCGTGCAGGCTCCAGACCCCGGGGGCCTGGGCCCGGACCGACGGCGCCAGCCCCAGGAGCGACAGGAGGAGGGAGAGGGGAAGGATTCGCATTTTTAGAGAATGAGTCTCAATTTTTTTATCACCAAGCCCTCCGATCCATGTCGTGAGGGCTGTCACAAGGACAGGTGGATTCCACGGGCCCCGCGGATCCGGGGGAGGACACGGCAGCGCCTGCCTCCGTGACGGCTCGCGAGGGCCCCGGAACGCTCGGCCCGGCCTGCCTGTCCGATGGCCCTGCGGCCTCGGGGAAATCCCTCAGGCCGGGAAAACCGGGTCCAGGCAGGCCCGGCACGACGGAGGTTCAGCGGTGACGGCCTTGACGCTCATCGCAACCTCCTTTCGGGCAACCTTCCGAGCCTAGCAATCCCCATCCAGCCTGACAAGCCGCATCCCCCTCGGGATCAGGCCCGGACCGGAGGGTTCAGCACGCTCAGGGTGATGCCCGCCAGCACAAGCAGGATGCCCCCCCCCTGGAGGGGACGCACCGCTTCGCCCAGCAGCAGCCAGGCCAGACCAACCGTAGCCACGGGCTGCATCATGAGGACGATGGCCCCGAGGTTCGCGGGCACGTGACCCAGGCCCCAGGCGATGCACCCCCAGGCCGCCACCTGCATCCCGATCCCCAGGGCGGCCAGGGAGAGCCACACCCGCACCGGGAAGCCGTGGAAGGGGAGGCCCTTGAGCATGCCCAGCAGACCGAACCCGGCCATGCAGCACAGGATCACCCATGCCAGGGCCTCCGGGGCGGCGAGATCGCGCCGCGCGCGCCCCAGGGCCAGCGTGAAGCAGGCATAGGCCACGGAGGCGAGGGAGGCGAGCAGTTCACCGCTGCCCGTGCCCCACCGGGCGCCCTTGGCGAACCCCAGGACCAGGCCCCCGGCCAGGGCGAAAACCAATCCCGCCAGGAAGCCCTTCCGGAGCCGGGCTCCGAGCCACGTCACGGAGATCAAGGCGACCCAGAGGGGCGCGAGACCGACGAGAAGGGTGGAGTTGGCGGCGCTGGTGTAGAGGAGGCTCGTGTGCCACATCCAGAGGTCCGCCGTGAAGCAGAGGCCCGCCAGGAGGGCCCAGGCCCGCGCCGTCCCCGCGCCGGGGCGGTGGCTGCGCCAGCCCAGCCAGGCCACGAGGGGCAGCGCGAAAGCCATCCTGTAGAAGCCGATGACGAGGGGCGCGGCCGGCTCGGCCCAGCGCACCAGCATGGCGGCGAACCCCAGCAGGAACGCGCCGGTGAAGACCGCCGCCAGGCCTGCGGTGCGATGCCGTCCGGCTTCATCCATCCTGTTCTCGCCCATCCGGCCAGGATCTCCGCCGGTGGCTCAACCCGCAAGGGCCTCCTGGACCTTGGCCACCAGGGCTGCGGCGTCCAGGGGCTTGAGGAGGAACCCGGAAAGGCCCTGCTGCTGCATCCGGCGCAGGGCCTCGTCATCCCGGTGCGCGGACAGGACCAGGACCGGCAGGCCCGTCAGGGAGGCGTCCTCCCGGCACGCCCGGATGAGGCTCTCGCCCGGGCAGCCCGGCATGAGGAGATCCATCAGGAGCAGGTCCACCGGAGTCTCCCGCAGCACCTTGAGGACTGCGAAGACGGATTCCGGCTCCACCTCGACGACTTCGTGGCCCCGGGCGCGCAGCGCCGCGGCCGCGAATACCCGCGCCAGGCGGCTGTCATCCACGATGGCGATCCGGGCCATGGCTGCTCCCCCCGGACCATCCTAGAAGCCTCCCCGGAGGTTTGGAATGTCCGGGATGCTCCCGATCCGCTCAGTTCGCCCACCGCCTGATCTGGGACCAGACATCCACATCCGAGGCCGGCCCGTTGAGCATGATGGCGAAGATGCGCACCTGTCCGTCGGGCATCTGGATGTAGCCGCAGGCGGTGTCCACGTCGTCGAGGTGGCCGGTCTTCACGCGGATCCGGTGCGCCAGGTTGGGATCCTGGATATGCAGCTTCCAGGGTTCCCCGCCGATGACCTTGAGGGAAGCGAGGAACTCCGGGCCGGCTTCGAAGTCGTGGTAGGCCGCCCGGAGCACCGTGGCCAGGGTTCGGGCGGACAGGCGGTTCTCCTTGCTCAGGCCCGATCCGTCCGTGATGCGGATGGCTTCCGGACCGAGCCCGAAGGTGGTCGCGTAGTAGTCCTGGATCCGCTTCACCCCGCGGGGCCAGGACCCGCCCCCGAAGGTGCGCACCAGCATCTCCACCATGAAGTTGTTGGACCACTTGTTGATGTCCTGGACCAGGGTGCGCAGGGGGGGGCTCGGCCAGTCCAGCAACTGGCGCGGATGGACGTCCGCGGGGGCGGGACGCCCCTGGAAGATGATGCCCGCCTCCTGGAGGATCTCCTTGAGGGTGGCCCGGGTGGAGGGATCCGGATCCGTCAGGACGCGCCCCCGGTCATCCCGGTTGAAGTCTACCGACAGCGCCTCCACCCGGGGCAGCGTGTCCGCCGAGGTGTCCTGCCAGCCCTCGGGCTGGATCTGGGAGTCGAAGGCGCTCTGGTCCAGCCGGATGCCCCCCGTCACCCGCTCCACGCCTTCCCGGCGCAGCGCGTGGGCCAGCATCCAGATCTTCTCGCTGGTGAGGAAGGGGTCCCCGCCCCCCTTGAACACGAGATCCCCCACCACTGTCCCGTGACGCAGGTCCCCCCAGACCTCGGTGTGGAGGGTGAACTCGGGGTTCAGGCACTTGAGCAGGGCATAGGTCGTCACCACCTTCGTGGTGCTCGCCGGAATCAGGGCCCGGTCATCGTGGTAGCGGGCGATAACCTTGCCGGAGGCGGCATCCCAGAGCCCGGCTGACACCGAGACCCCCCGCTGCTCGAGCCGGGAGGCCCAGGCCTTGACATCCTCGGCCCGGAGGCCGGACGCGGCCACGACGGCCAGGAACAGGGCCAGGAGGTACCGGAAGCCGCGCATGGTCACTTTTTGGAACCGTCAGGGGGCGCACCGGAACCCGCGCCCTTGCCGCCGCCGGTGGCGGAAAGCCCGGACGCTCCCCCGCCCAGCACGACCAGGTTCGGGTCGGCCGAGAAGATCCATTCACTCACCAGGGACTTGTTCTGATAGAAGTGGATCGCGTCGTCCTCGCGCCCGTGGCAGCGGCTGCGGACGCCCACGATGGGGAGTCCCTCCGTGTCGCCCGAGGCGCCCGGCTGGACCTGGGTGAGGTAGTCCCACTTGCCGGAGCGGGTCATGGGGTCGGTGTACTCCTGGCGCAGGATCCGCGGACGGACCTTCATGACCTCGTCGAGGCTGGTGGGGTACTTGTGGTACAGGGCGAAATACTCCCGGAGGGCCTGGGCGATGGCCTCCCCCCGGAAGATCAGCTCGGATTCGTTGGCCCGCTGGACCTCGGCCGAGATCAGGGGACCGGTCTTCAGGAGCATGATCCCCATCACCACCACCATGGCCAGGGCCAGGGCCATGGTGAACCCGGACTGGCGCCGCGCCCGGCGGGCAGGGGCACAGCGGGGGGATGGGCAGCGCAGGGACATGGGATCTCCCGGTCCACCAGGGTAGCCTACCCCGGGTCCCGGCTCCCCTTGTGTGCCATGAGTTCGACAAAAGCTCCCACCACCTGGGGATCGAACTGGGCGCCCGCCTGGTTCTGGATCTCCTCGAGCGCCTGGCGGAACCCCCGGGGCTTGCGGTAGCCCTTGCCGCTGGTCATCACGTCGTAGGCTTCGATGAGGCCGATGACCCGGCTCCCCATGGGGATGCCGGTCTCCCGCAGCCGGTCCGGGTAGCCGTAGCCGTCCCAGCGCTCGTGGTGGTGGCGGATCATCCGCACCACCTCCCCCGGGAAGCGCAGATCCTTCAGGAAGACCGCCGCCAGTTCAGGGTGGGTGCGCACGCGCTTCAGCTCCTCCGAGGAGAGCTCCGCCTTGGCGAGCAGGTTGGGATCGAGGAGGAGGGTTCCCACATCGTGCAGCATGGCGGCGATGCTGATGGCCTCCACCTCCTCCGAGGGCAGTTCCAGGCGCAGCGCCAGGTCCCGTGCCAGCCGCGCGGTGGCGAGGCTGTGGGACCTCAGCGTCGGCATCCGCTTCTCGCTGGACTGGAGGATGCGATGGCTGACGGACAGGAAGCCGTGGTAGTAGCGCTCGTGGAGCCTGGCCTCCTGCAGGTAGAGCGCGAGGATCCGGCCCAGCTGCTGGATGGCCTCGATCTCCGTCAGCGAGAAGGGGTGGTCCTCCTGCCGGAAGACGATGAGCAGATCGTGACCCTGGCTGGTCTCGTTGAGCAGGAAGGGCATGTAGGTGGCGAAGGCCCCCCCCAGCTTCACGCCCTCGGGCAGGCCCACCCGGGTGATGATCCGCAGGTCCTGCTCCCGCACGCCGGGAAGATGGAACGTGGCGTGGGCCAGGACCTGCTGCTGGAGTTCGGACGAGAGCGGGAGCCCGCTGTACACGAGGATGGGCCGGATCTCCTCCGGGTCCTCGATCCAGAGCGCCACCGCGGACACCGCCAGGATCTGGGAGAGCAGCCCCGCCGTCTCCCAGAAGTAGGCCCGGTGCTCGGGCGCGACCATCCCCGGCCGGCGTTCCGCGCTGGCAGGGGGCACCACCCATCCGCTGAGGGTCTGGTCCGGCTCCAGGGGCAGCGCCTCGTAGTTGGACCCTCCCCCGTGGAAGCCGTACATCTGCTCGGGACCTTCGGGCACGGCGGGACGGATCCGGGGCAGGGCCGCATCAAGGGCCGCATCCGGAGGCGCCGACGGCGGGAGCAGGCGCTCGGGAGCCGGCGCGACCCCGTCCAGCACATCCATGGCCGTCGGCAGGTCCTCCAGGGTGGCCCCGGGGCGGGACGGGGCCGCGGCGGCGCGGATCCCTGTTCCGAAGGGCGGGAAGTCCTGGAGGGCCTGGACCAGGTCCTCGCAGATGGCCAGGGTGGGAGGTTCGTCCCTGTCCCGGTCGAAGGTCCCCCCCTTGATGCGGTCGCGCTGGATGAGGAGCCCCATCCACTCGCCGCGGGCGTAGACGGGAGAGACCAGGTAGCGGGGCCAGTCCGTGCCCTGGCCGAAGGCCGAGAGCTCCGGCGCGTCCGAAGCGTCGTTCACGACGAAGACCCGGCGCTCCCGCGCGGCGCGCACCAGGAGGGGGTGGTCCCCCGGAAGCTGGATCGGGGGCCGGGTGCCGCGGGGCCAGCCGAAGAAGCTGATGAGGTCGAAGGCGGTCTGCCCAGGCATGCGCAGGTAGAGGGCCCCCTTGGTGCTCCCCACTTCCTCCAGGCAGCGGTAGAGCACCTGGGAGCAGCGGTTGGAGAGGGCTTCACCGAGAAGGAAGGGGGACACCGGCATGGGCGACCTGGAGGAATCGGGCTGAAGGGTGAGGGAGTCCATCATGGCAGAGGGGGGCCTGTCCGGACCATCGGCAGGCCTGCAGGGAAAGGCGACTTTTGCCACCCGAGGCCCTGGCCCGGGGAACGATCCCGTCGTCCGACCGGACCCTGGGCGACCGCCTCCTGGGGGGGGCGCTGGGAATCAGGGAGCGGCCTGGAGCGACGCCACCCGGAGGCCGCGGTCGGCCCAGCGGGTGAGGCCCGCGAGCTGGCTGCCGTAGCCGCATTCCGCCAGGGGCGCGCCGAGGGCCCGCAGGCGGTCCACCACCTGGAGCCAGTCCACCGGAAGGGCCACGGAGGCCAGCCCCTCGTCCCACGCGGCCTGCCCATCCGCGAGCACCCGCCCGTCGAAATGGGAGAGCAGCGGGAACTCCGGCGCGGCAGGTTCCACCGCCGAGAGCCGCCGGGCGATCGCCGGCAGGAGGGAGGTCATGTGGGACCCGTGCAGGGGATGGCGGACGGGCAGGAGGCCCGCCTTCAGGGCCTTCGGCTGGAACTCCGCCACCAGATCCTCCAGGGGCGCCAGGGGACCCGAGACCGTGAACTGGGCCCTGCCGTTCCGGTTGGAGAGCACCAGACTCGGGCGCTCCGCCAGCGCCTCGCGCACCTCGGCCTCGGCAATGCCGATGAGGAAGGCCATGCCCATGGCGCCCGGGCCGAAGGCCGCCTCGCTGCGATCCTCCACGGCCGTGATGAGGTCCAGCGCCGCCGACAGCGGCACCACGCCCGCGGCCACGAGGGCGGAATAGAAGCCCATGCTGTGGCCCGTGGCCGCCACCGGACGCGGCAGGCCCAGGGCCCGGCGGGACCGGTAGAGGCCCACGGAATGGGCCAGCACGGCATAGGGGGCGATACGCTGGGCCCGGAGGGTTTCCAGCGGTCCCTCGGCCATGAGCCGCCGCAGGGGGGCCCCGACCCGCGCCTCGGCCTCCTCCAGGGCCTCGCGCCAGGGGCCATGGGCCTCCCAGCCTGCGGACATGCCGACGGCTTCCGTGCCCTGGCCGGGGAAGAGGAGCGCGAAGGACGGGGCATCCATCCTTTCAGCATACGGCCGGGCGGCGCGGGCCCGGGGGATGCCGTACTGTGTTCCCATGACCCTCGCGCGTGCCTGGCAGCGGGTGCCCTGGCACCTCCGTCGCTCCTACTGGGAGCTGGAGGAGACCGACCGCCGTGCCTTCCGGAGCGCCCTGGAGGCCGAAGCCGCGGCCTGGGCGCGCGAGGACGAGGCCGCCCTCGACGCCTATGCCGCGCTTCCCGACAGCCTCGGCGGCCAGCTCTTCAACGCGGACCTCCTGGCCACGCTGCTGCCCACCCTCCGGAGCAACCCCACCCAGGGCTACGAGGCCCTGGAGGATCCCGGCGGCCGGGCGGCCATCCACCTCCACGCCCTGGGCAAGCGTCTGCGGGACCGCGCCCTGGCCCGGGCAGAGGACCGCCCGGTCCTGGTCCTCATGGGCGGCCAGGCCACCAGCAAGACCACCGGGGCGGCGGCCCTGGGCTGGTCCTTCGGAGCGGTGTTCGACGCGCCCCACACCGATCCCGAGGGCCTGGCCTTCCTGCTGGCCCGGATCCGGAGGACCGGCAGCGAGATCCACCTGGCCTACGCGGACCGCGATCCCGCCGGCGCCGTGAAGGCGATGCTGGAGCGCTCCGAGCGGGAAGGCCGCTACGTGCCCCTGGATCGCATGGCTCGCACCCATGCCCGGGCCCCCCGGACCTTCCTGGCCCAGGCGCCCGAGGCGGAGCGGGGGCTCCGCCTCTACTACATCCGCGTGGACGAGGGCACCTCCGGGCACCTGGCCATGGACCAGGAAGCCCTTGCCCAGGTGCGGGCCCGGCCCGGATTCCCCGAATCGGCGGTTGCCTACCAGCTCCAGACCGCGTACCTTGCACTCCTAAGGAATCCACCCCATGACCCTGAATCCTGGTACCCGCGGGATGTTCTCGCCGGCCTCAACCGAACCCTCGATCCCTGGCGGCAGCTCGAAGCCGAGCATCTCCTCCGCCGACGTGTCGAGGCTATGGCACAGCGAGGTGCCGAAGGTGCTCCAGGCCCACCAGGAACAGCGGATGGAGGTCCGGAGGGACCTCGGGCTGGTCTAGACCGCTGAAGGGCCCCGCCGTGGAGGCCGCGCGGAGGGTCTCACTCGTGGTAGCCCATCATCACCAGCAGGCAAGGGCCGCCGGCGATGACATTCAGTCCCAGGTCTTCCGCCAGCTTCACCGCCTCGGGGCTCTCGGCCCCGGGCTGCATCCAGATGTGCTTGACCCCGGCGGCGGCGGCCTCCCGCACCACCTGCTCGGTGGCGACGGGCGGCGTGATCACCGAGATGGCGGGCACCTTCACCGGCAGCGCCGCCAGCGCGGGATAGGCCTTCAGCCCCTCCACCTCCGGCGCCTTGGGGTTGATGGGATAGACCTCCCGCCCGTGCTGCTGGTAGCAGCGCAGGACCTTGTTGCCGTACTTCGAGCGGTCGGTGCTGGCCCCCACCACGGCGAAGGGGCCGGAAGCAAGGAAGGACTGGATGCGATCAGCCACGGATGGGGACATGAGCTCCTCCAGGATCAAGGTGGCCCAGGTCGAGCGGAGCGAAATCCGGCACGATGCAGTTCCGCCCGATCGCCTTTGCCTGGTAGAGCATGGCATCGGCCACCCCGAGCATGGAACTCATGGAATTCCCGGGCCGGGTGCACACCCCGATGCTGGCAGTGATCTGCAGGGACGTCCCGAGATACGGGATCTCCAGTCCGGCGATGGCCTCGCGAACCTGGTCGAAGAAGGCGCCGGCCTTGTCCGGCGTCACGTTGGCCGCGAAGAGGCAGAACTCCTCCCCCCCGAGCCGCGCCAGGATGTCGGATCCCCGCACCCGCTGGGCCAGGGCCTTGGCGACGGCCTGGAGCACGCGGTCGCCGGCCTCGTGGCCATGGGTGTCGTTGATCCGCTTGAAGAAGTCCAGGTCAATCATGCCGATGGCGAACGGCTGGTGGCCCCGCCGCAGGCTCGCATAGGCCTGGGCCGCCGCCTCCTGGAAGTAGCGCCGGTTGTAGAGGCCCGTCAGGGCATCCCGCATGGACGCGTCCCGGAGGGACCGGATGGTGTCGAGCATGGCGACGTTGAGGTTGACGCGGCAGTAGAACTCCTCCTCCAGGAAGGGCCTGGCGATGAAATCGTTCGCCCCGCTCTTGAGGAAGCGCGCGGAGAGCAGGTTGTTCCCCCGGGCGGAAACGCCGATGATCGCCATCCGGTTGAGATCCACCTTCTCCCGGATCCGGCGGGTCAGTTCCGCGCCATCCATGCCTGGCATGTGGTAGTCAACGATGGCCAGCGCCACATCCCCCTGCGCCTCGAGGAGGGCCAGCGCCTCCTCGCCGGATCCGGACTCGAGGACCTGGAAGCGATGCCGCTCCAGCAACTGCACCAGCGCCCGCCGGGACGTGGGCGAGTCGTCCACCACCAGCACCTTGAGGGATTCGTTCTGGTGGATGCGCCCCACGAGCCTCACCACGGCATTCACGCTCTGGGCGTTCTCCTTGAGGAGGTAGTCGAGCACCTTCCGGGAGACCATCCGCTCCCGGACCTCGTCGCTGAAGTCCCCGGTGAAGACGATGCAGGGGAACCCCCTGTTCACGAGGAGGTCGAGGGTCTCGCCGGCGGCAGCGTCCGGGAGCTGGAGATCCACCAGGGCCAGGCTGAAGGAGTCCCGCCCCTCCCGGTCCAGGACTGCCAGCGTGTCCTGGTGGGAGGCCGCCACCACGCTCGCCAATCCCAGTTCGCGTTTGAGCGCCCGCTTGAGGAGGGTGGAGGTGACAGCGTTGTCTTCGACGATGAGGATCCGGCGCTGCATGGGGGCCTCTGGAGAAGGGGATCGCGCGGGCAAGGAGACCCGCCTCTTATCGGGAGCCCGCTGACATAAATCAAGCCATGTAGCCTTGAATCCCTTGCACCATGCCAGATCAACAAGAAAAAGTCGCTATCTCACCTTATCCGGGCCCAGGGCCTGGAGGGCGCGCACCGTCATCTCTCCCCGCAGGGTCTCGATGGCCTCGCAGGCGGCGAGGGCGGCACTGAGGTTGGTGAGACAGGGGATCTTCAGGCGCAGGGCCTCCTTGCGGATCGCGCTCTCGTCGAAGAACGCGTCGCGGCCCAGGGGCGTGTTGATGACCCACTGCATCTCCCCGTTCTTCATCAGGTCCACGGCGTGCGGCCGGCCTTCGTTCACCTTGAAGATGCGGCGCACCTTGAAGCCGATGGACTCCAGCGCCCGCGCCGTCCCCTCCGTGGCGCAGAGGCCGAAACCCAGGCCCACGAGCTTCTGGGCCAGCTCCGGCAGGCGGGCCTTGTCGGCATCGTTCACCGTGAGGAAGACGGTTCCGGAGAGCGGCAGGGGAATGCCCGCGGCCAGCAGGGCCTTGGCGTAGGCCTCGCCGAAGGTCTCGCCGATGCCCATGACCTCGCCTGTGCTCTTCATCTCCGGGCCCAGCACGGGGTCCACCCCAGGAAACTTGGCAAAGGGGAAGACCACGCCCTTCACCGAGACCGCACGGGGCACGCCATCCGTGACGCCCTGCGTCTCCAGGCTCTGGCCCAGGCCCACCCGGGCGGCCACGCCGGCCCAGTCCACGCCCGTGGCCTTGCTCACGAAAGGCACCGTGCGGCTGGCGCGGGGGTTGGCCTCCAGGCAGTAGGCGATGCCATCCTTCACGGCGAACTGGAGGTTCATCAGCCCCCGCACGCCCAGGTCCAGGGCCAGACGGCGGCTGTACTCCTGCACGGTCGCCACGATGGCCTCGGGCACGCCCAGGGCCGGGATGACGGCGTAGCTGTCCCCGGAGTGGATGCCCGCCTCCTCGATGTGGGCCAGCAGGCCCGCGACGACCACCCGCTCGCCGTCGCACACCACGTCCACGTCCAGTTCCTGGGCTCCGTCCAGGAAGCGGTCCAGCAGCACCGGCTGGTCGTTGCTCACCGCCACCGCTTCCCTCATGTACTTCTCGAGGCCCGCGTCGTCGAAGACCACGGCCATGGCCCGGCCTCCGAGGACGAAGCTGGGCCGGACCATCACCGGGTAGCCCAGCCCATGGGCCACCGCCTGCGCCTCCTCGAAGCTCGTGGCCATGCCCCAGGCGGGGGCCGGGATGCCCAGGCGCCGGAGGACCTGGCCGAAGCGCTCGCGGTCCTCGGCGTCGAGGATCGCCCGGAGCGGCGTGCCCAGCAGCGGGACCCCCGCGCCATCCAGGGACGACGCGAGCTTCAGGGGCGTCTGGCCCCCGAACTGCGCGAAGACGCCCAGCAGCTTCCCGCCCGCCGCCTCGCGGTCCACGATGGCCTTCACGTGCTCGAAAGTGAGCGGCTCGAAGTAGAGGCGGTCGCTAGTGTCGAAGTCCGTGCTCACCGTCTCGGGATTGCAGTTCACCAGGATGGCCTCGACGCCGCTGGCCCGGATGGCCTCCACGGCCTGGACGCAGCAGCAGTCGAACTCCACGCCCTGCCCGATGCGGTTGGGCCCGCTGCCCAGCACGATGGCCTTGGGACGGTCCGTGGGTACGGCCTCGCTGCGCTCCTCGTAGGTGCCGTAGAGGTAGGGCGTCTCCGCAGCGAACTCGCCGGCGCAGGTGTCCACCCGCTTGTAGGCGGGCCGCAGCCCGAAGGCCTCGCGCCGCTGGCCCACTTCGGCCTCCGTGCAGCCGCAGAAGACCGCGATCTGGGCGTCGGCGAAACCGGCCCGCTTGGCCCGCTCCAGCAGCTCCTCCGGCAGCCGGTCCACGGGGAAGCTGCGCAGGCGGCCCTCCAGCACGACGATCTCCTCGATCTCCCGCAGGAACCAGGGCGTGATCCTCGTATGGCGGTGCAGCTCCTCCACGCTGTGCCCCGCCTTCAGGGCGTGGTAGATCCAGAACAGCCGCTGCGGCCCCGGCGTGAGCAGGTGCTCCTTCAGGCGAGCCAGGTCCAGCTTCCCCTCCAGGGCACCTGACAGGCCCAGGTGCCCTTCCTCCAGGGAGCGCACGGCCTTCTGCAGAGCCTCCTGGAAGCTGCGCCCCAGGGCCATCACCTCCCCCACGCTCTTCATCTGGGTGCCGAGCACCTGCTCGGCCTGGGGGAACTTCTCGAAGGTGAAGCGGGGGATCTTCACCACGATGTAGTCCAGCACCGGCTCGAAGGCCGCCTTGGTCATGCGGGTGATGGCGTTGGGAAGCTCCCAGAGGCGGTAGCCAAGGGCCAGCTTGGTGGCCACCCAGGCGATGGGGAAGCCCGTGGCCTTGGAGGCCAGCGCGGAGCTGCGGCTCACGCGGGGGTTCATCTCGATGACGATGATGCGGCTGGTCTCGGGGTCCAGCGCGAACTGGATGTTGGATCCGCCCGTCTCCACCCCCACGGCGCGGATGACCGCCATGGCCCCGTCGCGCATGCGCTGGTACTCGGGATCCGTGAGGGTGAGCGCGGGGGCCACCGTGATGCTGTCGCCTGTGTGGACGCCCATGGGATCGAGGTTCTCGATGGAGCAGATGATCTCGACGTTGTCGTCGATGTCCCGCACCACCTCCAGCTCGAACTCCTTCCAGCCCAGGATGCTCTCCTCGATGAGCACCTGCTTGGTGGGGCTGAGGTCGAGGCCCCGGGCCACGATGGTCTCGAACTCGTCCACGTTGTAGGCGATGCCACCGCCGCTGCCGCCCAGGGTGAAGCTGGGGCGGATGATGGCGGGGAAGCCCGTGAGGGTCAGCAGTTCCCGGGCCTCTGCCATGCTGTGGGCGAAGCCGCCCCGGCAGGTCTCCAGGCCCAGGCCGTCCATGAGCGCCTTGAAGAGCTGGCGGTCCTCGCCGCGCTTGATGGCCTCGGGCTGGGCGCCGATCAGGCGCACGCCCGACCGATCGAGGAGCCCCGAATGGTGGGCCTCCATGGCCAGGTTGAGGGCAGTCTGGCCCCCCACCGTGGGCAGGATGGCATCCGGCTGCTCCGCCTCGATCACCTTCTCCAGGGCGGCCAGGGTGAGCGGTTCCAGGTAGGTGGCATCCGCGCGGCCCGGGTCCGTCATGATCGAGGCCGGGTTGGAGTTGAGGAGGATCGTCCGGATCCCCTCCTCCCGCAGCGCCTTCAGCGCCTGGGTTCCCGAATAGTCGAACTCGCAGGCCTGGCCGATCTGGATCGGCCCCGATCCCAGCACCAGCACACTCTTCAGATCCGTCCTCTTAGGCATGGTGGGACTCCTGGAGCAGCTCGACGAAGCGCCGGAACGCGGGATGCGCATCGTGGGGGCCGGGCGAGGCCTCGGGATGGTGCTGGAGGCTGAAGATGGGCAGCTGGGTGTGTCGCAGGCCCTCGACGGTGCCGTCGCTCAGGTGCCGGTGGGTGACCTCCACTTCCTTCGGCAGGCTGGCCTCATCCACGGCGAACCCGTGGTTCTGGGCGGTGATCTCGATGCGGCCGGTCGCGAGGTCCTGCACGGGCTGGTTGGCGCCGCGGTGGCCGAACCTGAGCTTGAAGGTGCGCCCGCCGAAGGCCTGGCCGAGGAGCTGGTGGCCCAGGCAGATTCCGAAGATGGGCAGCCTGCCGAGGCAGGCCTCCACCTCCTTCTGCATCCCCGGCAGGGCGGCGGGATCGCCGGGGCCGTTGCTGAGGAAGAGCCCGTGGAACCGCCGGTCCGTGAGCTCGGTGGCCGGCGTGTCCCAGGGGAACACCTCGAGGTGCAGCCCTGCGCCCACCAGCTGGTCGAGAATGCTCCGCTTGATGCCGCCGTCCAGGACCGACACGCGGAAACGGCCGCCGGGATTGAGTTCGTACCGGTCCCGGCAGCTCACCTCGCCGCAGAGGGCCTGGCCCGTCATGTCCGGCAGGGCCTTGGCCCTGGCCACGCCCGCCTCCAGGCTGCCGTCCGCCTCGGTCCACACGATCGCGGGCTGGGCGCCCTGGTCCCGGAGATGCTGGGTGAGCGCCCGGGTGTCGAGATCGGTCATCACGGGGATGCGATGGCGCTTGAGCCAGCCGGCCAGGTCGCCCTCGGCGCGGGCATGGTCCGGCGCGAAGGTGAGGCGCCGGCAGAGGAGGCCCGTGGCCCAGGGATGGGCGGCCTCGTTGAGGTCCGCGTGGATGCCGTAGATGCCCTGCTCGGGGAAGGTCATGCAGACCAGCTGCCCGGCAAAGCTGGGATCCGTGAGGATCTCCTGGTAGCCCGCCATGGCCGTCGTGAAGACCGCCTCGCCCCCGCCCCCGAAACCCAACGGCGCCCGCCCCCGGAAGATCGTGCCGTCCTTCAGGATCAGGTGCGCCTGCATGGGGCCTCCGGCTCTGCAAAAACCCCGCGAGGGCGCTGCCGTCGCGGGGCCGTGGAAAGAGTCGGTCCTTGGGGGACCTGGACGAGTGTAGCGGCGGCGGAAGGAGCTGTTCAGCCTTTTTGTTCCAAGGGAACTCCGCCATACTGCTCCTTTGTTCCTGTCGTACCTCCCGCCGATTCGGCCACACTGGTCCCCATGTGGAGCGGCGACGATCTCTACTTCATGCATCTCGCGCTGGAGGAGGCGGAGCAGGCGGACCGCCTGGGTGAGGTTCCCATCGGCGCCGTGTTGGTGTCCGAAGGGGCCCTGCTGGGCCGGGGGCACAACTGTCCCATCCGCTCCAACGACCCCACGGCGCATGCGGAGATCCAGGCCCTCCGCGACGCCGCTGGATGGACCCGGAACTACCGCCTGGCTGGCGCCACCCTCTACGTCACCCTGGAACCCTGCATCATGTGTTTCGGGGCCCTGGTCCATGCCCGTGTCGCACGGGTCGTGTTCGGGGCCTCCGACCCCAAAGTGGGCGTCAGCCGGTGGATGCAGACCCTCCAGGGAGCGGCCCTCAACCACCGATTCGCCTTCGAGGGCGGTCTGCTGGAAACGGAGTGCCGAAACCAGCTCCAGGCCTTCTTCCAGCGGCGTCGCTCCTGATGGATTTCAAGCCTTCCGGCGGACCGCCGATGAGCGCCCTGGTGCGAGGTGGCCCCATGTCTCCCAGCGAACTCCTGCCCCTCCTCGCGCTCGTGGCGCTGGCAGCCGCAGGGGCGGGCTGGCTGCGTGCCATGGTCCAGGGACGCCGTCTTGCGGATCGGGCCCTCCAGCTGGAAGCCGAGCTGGACCGCCTCCGGGAGCAGCTCCGGATCATGGAAGCCCAGGCCACCCATGATCCCCTCACCGGAGCCTGGAACCGGCGCCGCTTCGAGGAGTCCGCCGGTGCGGAGATGGCCCTGGCCCGGCGGCGCAGGGCCCCCGTCTCCCTCATCCTGCTGGACCTCGACCATTTCAAGCGCATCAACGATGCCTTCGGGCATGGCCAGGGGGATGCCGTCCTCGTGGGCGCAGCGGAGACCTTCCGCGAGGTGCTCCGGACCGCAGATGCCCTGACCCGTTGGGGCGGCGAGGAATTCATCGTCCTCTCCCCCGCCACCGGGCTGGGCGGCGCCCTCAGCCTGGCGGAGCGCCTCCGGACGGCACTCGAGTCCGCGACATTCCCCGTCTCCGGCACCGTCACCCTCAGTGCCGGCGTGGCCGAGTACGTCGAGGGCGAATCCCTCGAGGCCTGGGTGGGACGGGCCGACCAGGCCCTCTACCGCGCCAAGGAGCTGGGCCGGAACCGGGTCGAGGGCCATCCCGGACGGACCACCGGGCGAGGAGGGGAGGCCGGAGGGCTGCTGGAGCTGGCCTGGGACGAGTCCTATGCCAGCGGCCACCGCACCGTGGATGCCCAGCACCGGGCCTTGTTCGAGCTGGCGAACGCCCTGCTGTCGGGCCTGCTGGAGGGACGGCCCGCCCCGGAGGTGGAACGCCGCTTCCAGGCGCTGCTCGACCACAACGTCCGCCACTTCCAGGACGAGGAGGACTGTCTGCGCCAGGCCGGCTATCCCGATCTCGCGGAGCACCAGGCCGAGCATGCCCGCCTGATCCAGGAGGCCCGGGCCCTCCGGGACGAGGTCGCCGCCGGCCGGGTCGCGGCTGGCAGGCTCGTGTCCTACGTGGTCTGCGACCTCGTCCGGGACCACATCGTCCACGAGGATCGCCATCACTTCCCGTACCTGGGCCGAAGGCTCTCGGGGGGTTCAGCCTCCTGAGCGGGCGGCCAGGGCCAGGACGGCGAAGGTGGCCAGCCAGTGCTCGCCTTCATAGTGGCCCGAGGCCAGGTGCGGGAGCCCGGCCCGGAGGTGCCGGTCCGCCGCGGCCGTCAGCAGGCGGGATCGGGGATGGCCCTCGCCCAGTGCCGCCGCCACCTCGTGGAGGGCCCTGGCGCGGCTGAGGTTGAGGCCGTCGAGGTGCACCAGCTTGGGGTCCGTCCGGTCCCCCGGTACGACCGGCTCCAACCCTTCCGGGAGACCGGGCAGGAAGGCCCGGAGCCAGCGGGCGAACCGCGCCCGGGGCAGCACCCGGGCCATCAGGGCCGCCTCCTCGAGGCAGGGGGAGAGGAAGTCCTCGCCGCCCGGTTCCCAGGCCAGCGGCCCGTTCCGGTCCCGTCCGAAATAGGCGAGGGCCCGCTCCTCCAGCAGGTGCCCCAGATCCGCAGCCCCCGCGGCCCGCGCATAGTCCAGGGCGAGGTGGAGGCTGAAGGCGGTATTGGGATGGACGCCGGTGCGGATGGGGTGGGCCTGTTTCGGCAGGAAGTCCATGAACTGCGCCGCCAGGCGGTCCGCCAGGGGCTGCAGGGCCTGCGACCAGCGGCGGGGCTGGGGCGCGTCCCAGGCGCGCAGCTCGGCAGCGAGTTTCAACAGCCAGGCCCAGCCATAGCTGCGCTCGAAGCTCCGGCGGTTGGCCTGGTCCAGGTAGGCCACCTCGCCCGCGATGCAGTCCGGCCTCAGGTGCGCATCCAGCAGGTCCCGGGCCTCCGCCCCTCCTGGAAGGCCGGGGAAGTCCTTCAGCAGCCGCACCAGCATCCAGTGCCCATGCACCGCCGAGTGCCAATCGAAGCAGCCATAGAAGGCCGGATGGAGCGCCCGCGGACCCTGCACCTCCCCCGCCCCGTTCATGACGTGATCCAGCTTGTTCGGGTACTCCCGCCCCAGGCATCGCAGCGCCAGGGCTGCGAACCGACCCGCCTCCTGGGGCGACGGTGCAAGCTCCGCGCCCAGCCCGCGACGCGCCCCCGGCACCGAGCGCCTCCCCTCCCCTTTCGGCCCGATCCCCACACGCGCCTCCCGGTGGATTCTAGCGGCCGGTTTGCTAGACTGGCTTTCCCGGAGAGATGGCCGAGCGGTTGAAGGCGCCTGACTCGAAATCAGGTTTGGGAGTGATCTCAACGGGGGTTCGAATCCCTCTCTCTCCGCCAGATGCGTCACCAAGCCCCTGATAAAACAGGGGCTATTGTTTTGTTCCAGTTGTTGCCCACGCTACTCCCCATACTCATAGCTCTGGTCTCATCCAAAGACGAAATCTGCCGATCCATCAACTGATGGCCTACCGTTCACCCCCTTGTGACGCATGGCCGGATCCGTCGCCCATACTTTCTCTTGAAGGGGTAATTCCCTGGTCCCTACACTGGACCAACTCACTGAATCTGGAGTCGTCATGCGAACCAAGGCCGTGCAGAAGCAGCCGAAGGCTTCGGGCGTCGCCTCAATGGTGAGTGTGCGTCTTCCTAGCCCGCTCCCGAAGGGGCTCAAGGTCGTGTACCGGGAAGAGACGGGGGGGTACACCCTGGCAGCTACCAGTAAGGTTGGCCTGCGTAACCTCGTTCAGTTGGGGATGGCAGGGAAGCTCGGGTGACTTCCGCCCGGATCCGGTACGAAGTTGCCTTTTGCCCGGGATCCCAAAGGGAAGATCTACCTGAAATGAACTCTTTCTGTGTTCAATGCCAGGAGTCCTTTCAGGAAGCCTTGGAAACGGTGAGGGCTTGGCCTGAAGATGGGACCCCAAAAGGTGGCCGGCTCGTTGGTACCTTGTCTGTTTCGTTCTGGGACGGGCTTCCCGGGAAGAGGCTCAAAGGGAGGATTGTTTACTCCGTTCGCCAGAGGTACATCACGATCTGGTCCGCCCACCCTGACCACGATGAGGCTTACAAGAGGGCCCAAGTTCGCTACAAGTCGGCGCTCCGGCGGAGATAAGGGCAACGGCATGAATCCATGGTGCTCATAGAACGCCTTGGCATTGGCATCCTTGGCTTCCACGACCACCGCGAAGGTCCCCACGGAGACTCGTACTGCAACCTACACCACCGGATCTGGAGCATTCGCAATTCGTCTTTCTCCTCGTCCAGAAGTAAACCACCGCGCTGGAGTTCGCCCAGAATCCCTTGATTCAGGAGGGGGCTTGGATCCGCCGTTTCAATTAGGGCATCCGCCACGACTCCGGGCACTACGGCCAAGCCCTTCCGGAAAGCACTGTAGATAAGGGCCTTGTCTTCCCCCAACGGGAAGGAGAATGTGTACTTGGATTTCTTCAACACCTCCTACAAGAAATACGCGAGTTTGAGAAACAGGTTGTCTTCTTCGTGGCGGAGCATCCAGATCCCAGCCAGTGTTTTCTGATCGTTCCGAAATCGATTGAAGCCAACGTAGAACTGCGTGAAGGCGGAGGGCCGGTAGTTGAAGAGAATCTGGATGTATCCGGTCGGGTTATCCAGATTCTCGTCGGCCCACTGGGCGTGATCCCATTGGTAGTTCACGGTGAAGCTCATGCCCTGGCCGAAGATGAACTCCAGCTTGCTCTGCAGGTAGGCCTCCCTTGCGCCCCAGCTCCCGCCGATGTCTCGGATCTCGTAGTCGGTCCACTGGTTCGTGAGGTTTACGCTTCCCAAGGATTGCAAGAGGGAGAGACTCTCCTGCTGAAACCGCCCCTGGCGGGCGGGGGTCGCACTGTAGATCACATCCTGTCCCCACTGGACGTTGCCACCAATCTGGAACATGGGATGTTCCATCCAGTTACAATAAATTGCGCTACTCGTCTGATTAAAGAAGGAGCCGCTGAACTGCTCTCGCCCTATGGACCGTCCAAGTTGTAGCTGGATCTGATGGGGTACTGTTAGGTTGAGCCCTGTCTCTTGCGTCTCTGTGCGAGTGCTGCCATCCCATTGCCAGTCCTTGAGGGCATCCACATAGGCGTAGATCTCACGGAAGAAGGCCCCCGGTGCGGTCGGCTTATGGTCCCAGGAAAGATTTCCGTAAGCTTGCCGGATACCCACATCTGGGACGTAGCCCGAGAGTGCCTGAAACTGAGGCGATAAAGTCTGGTACTGCCCGCTCAAAGCCCACTCTGGCCCCAGCTTGTAATTGGCAGAGGCCAGGATGGCGTCCCCTTCGGAGACCCCTGGTCCTGGCAGGCGCGTGAAGGACTTGACGGCCTCGAGGTTGAACTGGATGCCCGCCAGTCGTGGATTCCCGGACAAGGAAACCACCCGGTTGAAGGCGCCACCCCGGTCCATGGAGGTCGCCAGGAGGGTATACCGCCCTAGCTCGCCTGTGTGGTTAGCGGCCAGGAAATTCCAGGACGTGTCCTGGGGCGATCCCGCCAAGCCGAACCGTTCAGCGGGGGTGTCGCGTTCCAGGGCCGAGAGAAGGTAGAGCCCGTAGGGGCCCTGATTCGTCGAGGCACGAAGGCCTGCAATGGGGTCTATGATGGCTCGGGTGTTTACCAACTGGAAATTAGTACTGAACGGATCGTTGGGATCCAGGAAGAATGGCCTTTTCTCTGGGATGAAAACGGGGAACCGGATGTTCACCCGCTGGTAGGGCGCATCAGCTTCAACTTGGGAGAAATCCGGGTTGAGGGTGAACTTGACCTGGGTGGCAGGTCCGGGTGTCCACCATCCCGTGAGTTCCAGGGATCCCTTCCTAGCCTCATCGTGCGAAGCATCCCCAGGAGCCTCATTCTGGCTTCTCTGTAGGGACGCTACGAAAGAGGGGAGGAAATGCCAAGCTTTCGAGGCACGACGAGGCAGGTGATCCAGGCTCGCCATGGCCACGCTGTCTTTCGGATTCGTTGATGCCCGATTGCTGGGGACGAGATCATCTATTTCAAAGTCCTTCCTCGGGATGTAGCGCTGGCACGCCAGGCACCACTGTTCGGGACCCGCCTCGGCGCGACTGGGAATCGGTAGGGAGGCGAACGGGATCGCGAGTTCTACGTCATAGCCCGTTCGGCCGATGCGCGTGGCCGACCGGAACTCGATATCCAGGTCCAGGGATGTGCTGCCTGTCACCAAGTCAATCAACCCGTCATCAACATCACCCATCGGGGTGATCATGATAAAAATGGCTTTCTGCGCGTTCCCCGAAGGGTCCAGGGCAAGGAATACCCCCTCCGTGGACCCCGGATTCCCATCCCGCTTGAACCGCCTTCTCTGGATCATGGTTGGATCGGGATCCTCGCAGTGGATACCGATGTACAGGTTCCGATCGCCATGGAACAGTTTGAGGACAGTCCGGCGGGAGGGGGGGACATTTGTGCCGGGGCTTGTTTGGTAGAAGACCGAGGTCGTGAACGCGTGGGACCAAGCCGCCTCATTCAGGCGGCCGTCCACCTTGATACTGGCCCCCGGCAGGTAGGGGACGTATAGGTGCGGAGGTTTCAGAGCCGCACCTCCCAGCACGGGCAGAGTTGCGAGCAGTAATCCCAAAAGGAATCCGCCTCCCCGGAAGAGACGGATTCTCACACTCGTAATCTGGATATTCGGGCGCAACATGCTGCTATTTGCAGAGAGTTCTATTTTTGCTAGACGGACTATTGTTTGGTGGTTGGGCCATTCCCGTTGCACCCACCAGCTCCATGACAGGATCATTGAATTCCACAAATTTCAAGATCCTCGGGCATGAAAGTCATGATGTTTTCTGTGATGGGATCATGAATCCATGTGATTTTAAATAATTCATTGCGCATATGAAATCCTTTTGTTGTTATTTGATCCCGACCTAATCACCTTGTGAATGCAGTTGATCTGAAAGGGGCGTCATTGCTGGAACCTAGTGGGGTGATGGTATCACCCCATGGGTGATGATGTGACGTTCGGGCCCTTTTGCTTTCGTTATCACGCCCCTACCACCCCCTGGGGGGGACAAGGGCCGTCAGGCCACCGGCGCGGTCCGGTTTTCCTCCCTCGCCCGGGATCAGCGCAGAAACCGGGGAAGTTCCAGCCGAGACGCCGGACCCGCGGCCGCCGGAGGGGGCCGAGTCGAGCGGGGTCCAGGCACCCTCGCTCACGAGAAGCAGCAGGGGGCCCGGATGGTCCCGGAGATCTCACCGGACAGGCGCCATGATGCGGAGGACGGGATGGCCCCTCCACCCCCGCAAGGGGAAGTAGAGCAGGTGGGTGGCAGGATCTACAGCCACGATGTGGGCGTTCCGTCCGACCTCCTGGCTGCCTGCTGCCCGCAAGGTACGGCCGACTTCATGGAAGACCGTCACGGGACCCGCCTCGGAGGCGACCACCAGACGCCCGGCGCTGGGGTCGAAGGCCAGCACATCGGGATCCCGGCCCACCGGGAAGGCGGCGGTGACTTTCCGGGTCTCCAGGTCCACCACCAGCAGGACCGAATTCCCCTCGCAGGCGGCGAACGCCAGGTGGTGCTCGGGGTCAATCAACAGCCCGTGGTTCCCCTTCGCGCCGGGGAGCTGGATGCGGTCCACCACCTTCATCGCCCCGGGATCAATCACCACGAGCTGGCCCAGGGTCTGGACGTTGCTGTAGATGCGCCTGGAGACCGGGTCGTACTGGGTGTTGCCCACCTCGCCGCCCATCGGGATGCGGGACAGGAGCCGGTGGGTCCGGGCATCCAGCACGGCCACCTGGCAGCCCGATTCGTCCGAGACGAAGACCCGCTGATCGTCGGGGTCGAAGGCGATTCCATCGGGGAAGTCCCCGACCTTGATGCGGGCGACCTTCTTGAGGGTCGTGGTATCCAGGACGGCGACCGCCCCCTCGCCCGGCACGCTGACGTACACCTCGTGCCGGGAAGGGACGGCGAGGATGCCGGTGCAACGGGGGAAGCCCTTCAGCACCGCCACCACCTTCCGGCGGGCGGTGTCCAGG
This sequence comes from Holophagaceae bacterium, assembly GCA_027451045.1. Classification (GTDB taxonomy): domain Bacteria; phylum Acidobacteriota; class Holophagae; order Holophagales; family Holophagaceae; genus Geothrix. The sequence goes on from DAIDKC010000270.1 coordinate 28,220, forward strand.
ACCACCACTGCCCCGGCACCCATGTGGTTCATGTAGAGGCGATGGGCGCCCGGATCGAGGCTCGCATAGTCGAAGCGGGAGCTGGTGCCCGGCAGGGGGATATCCGCAACCGCCTTCAGGAGGTCGGGTCCCGCGGCCTGCGCCTGGCAGGCCAGGCCGAGGAGAAGCGATAGGAGGCAGAGCGGTCGCAGGTGCATGTCAGGGCCCATCAGCCCGGCCAGTACACCACACCCACCCCCACACGGGTTCGTGGAGATCCGTCATCCAGGCCGAGGGCCCGGGCTCCCTTCGGGGCCGGGCGGCCCACGCGCATCCGGGAAGCGCCGAGGTGGCTTACCCGGGGGCCGGAAGGCCCGCGGCGCGGGGCGCCGCGGGCCCGGAAGCCCAGGGGTGAGCCGCGCCGATCGCCGAGGTCGGTGATCGTGGGCGTCACCGCCAGGACGCCGTCGAGGGAGAAGCCATCCTCCGTCTCGGGCAGGGGAGGCGCCTTGAGGTCGGGATCCTGGAACAGGTGGCGCGGCGGAAACCCCGAAAGCCAGGCCATGCCGAGCATGCCTTCGGGTCCCTTCAGCCTGCGAGGCTCAACCGCCAAGCAAGCCCTCGGCGCGGGTCTGGCGGGCGGAGTGGCGGGCGGTCCAGTGGAGGTAGAGCGCCGGGATCAGATTGGTGCTGAGCAGGGAACTCCACAGGGTTCCGCCCAGTACGACCAGGGCGAGGCCCTGCTCGGGTGCGGCCCCAAGGCCCAGGCCGAGCGCCGTGGGGAGTACGCCCAGCATGGCGGTGAGGGTGGTGAGCAGGATCGGCCGGAATCGCGCCCGCACCGCCTCGCGGACGGCGTCTTCAGGGGCCATGCCCGCCTTCTCGTTCCGCCGGGTCCGGTGCAGCAGGACGATATCGTGGTTCAGGCTCATGCCCACCAGGGTCAGCAGCCCCACCAGCCCGGTGGCATTGAGGCCCACGCCGCTCAACTCCAGGGCCAGGGCACCCCCCGTGAAGGCCAACGGCATCTCCAGCATGAGAATGCCCGGGATGAGGAAGCCATCGAACTGCACCATGAGGATGCCCACCAGCAACAAAAGGGCGCCGAGGGTCGCCAGCCCCAGCCCCATGGCGGTTCCTTCCAGCTGGCTCAGGAGACCGCCGAACGCGAGGCGATAGCCCTCGGGCAGACGCAACCCGGCAAGGGCCTGGCGCGCCTGCGCCATGGTGGATCCCAGAGGCCCATCGGGTGTGGCCAGGATCTGTACCGCCCGGGCACCATCGAGATGCCGGATTGCATTGGGCCCGGTCACCAAGGCGAGGGAAGCCAATTGGCCCAGGGGCGTCCAGCCTTCGCGGGTCTTCACCAGCAGGTCCCGAAGTCTTCCCATTCCCAGCCGGGGCGCATCGGCCAAGCGCAGGTAGAGGTCGAGATGGTAATTCCCCTCGGGGACTTTGGCCACCAGCGCCCCCCCGAGGGCAGGCTGGAGTTGGGCGTAGACCGCTGCGGGGGTGGTCCCATAGAGCGCCATGGCCTCGGGCCGAGGTGTGACCTGGAGCTGGGTGACGGGGTAGCCGTCGTTGTTGAAGACATCCGCGAGAGCCGGCACCCGGCGCAGCCGCTCCGTCACCTGCTCCGAGAGCCTGCGGAGTTCCCCGAGGCGTGAACCGAACAGCGTCACGGCGAAAGGCTGCGGAAGCCCGGAGAGGCTTTCGCCCAGGCGCTCCACGGTGGGCGTGTCGAAGCTCTGCTGGACGCCATCCATCTGGACCTCAGCCTGCAGGCGGGCCGCAATCCGGTCGAGACTCTGGTCGCGCACGGATGGTTTCAGGACCACCTGGATCTCCCCCGCGTAGGCGGGCTCCGTGTAGCTCGTCGCGGAAGCCGAACCGGCTCGAGCCAGAACGTGAGCCACCGCGGGATCGGCCCTCAAGGCCCGGGTGATATGCGCCACAACCTCCCTGGTTTCGGTCAACGAGCTCCCCGGTGGCAAGGTGAAGCTGTCCAGGAGGACGCTTTCGTTGGGCAAGGGCAGGAAATTGACCGGTACCAGGGCGAGGCCCGCGAGGCTTAGCAGCAGCAGGCCCACCGCCACGCCCAGACTCCAGCGGGGCCTGCGCAGCGTCAGGTCCAGCAGGCCGGCGTTGCGACGTTCCAGCCATGCCTGGAAGGGGGCGCCTGGAGCCGGCTTCGCAGGACCGGGGCTGCGCATCAGGCCCAGCAGAAGCGGGAGGAGGGTGAGCGAGATGAGCAGGGAAGCCAGCAGCGACAGACTCATCGCCAAGGCGAAGGGGATGAAGAACAGCCCTGCGAGCCCACCCACCAGGAGCAGGGGCAGGAACACGGCAACGACGCTGAAGGTGCCCGTGGCATCGGGAGCCGCGATGTCCCTCAGACCAAGCCAGACCCCTTCAAGGCCTTCGCAGCCTTGTTCCCAACGCTGATAGATGCTCTCCAGGACGATGATGCCGTCATCGGCAAGCAGCCCCACGGCGACCGCAAAGGCCCCAAGGGTCAGGAGGTTGAGGCTCTGGCCCGCAGCGTAGATCCCGGCGATGCCCATGAGCAGGGCCATGGGGATGCTGACCGCCAGAAGCCAGACCCCCCGGTGGGCGCCCATCAGCCAGAGCAGCATGAGCACAGCCAGACAGGCGCCGATGACAAGATTGATGCTCAGGTCATGGCCGATCAGGCCGACGAGATAGCCCTGGCTGTAGACCTGGACCCAGCGCGTCCCCGGCGGGAGCTGGCCCTGGAGGTCCTTCAGGGTCTGGGCCACGGCCCGGGTCACCGGCAGGGTGGAAGCTCCGGCGTGCTTGAAGACCAGCATGGCCACGGTCGGCCGGCCATTCAGCTCCTCGGCATACCGGATCGGCACCGCGGCGTGAACGATGCGGGCCAGGGCCCCCAGAGGCACCGGACCGTCCGGAGTCGGGACTTGCACTGCCGCGAGGTCCGCGACCGTCCCCGGCAGGCTGCGCACCTCGATCGGGACGTCCTGGTGCCCCAGCGCCAGGTAGCCAGCCGGGCCCAGGACCACCTTGGTTCGGAGGGCCGCCACCAGGGACGTGATGGGGATCTGGTGCCTCCGAAGGGCCAGAGGATCCGGTTGCACCCACAGGGCCTCTTCCCCGCTCCCGAACACCACCACGCGCTGCACACCGGGCAAGGCCCGAATGGCGGGTGCCACCCGCGTCAGCACCTCCCGTTCGGCCTCCATCGGGGCCACCCGGGAGGGGATCTCCAGCGCATAATCAGCCACCTCATTGATGGCAGCTCCCATCACTTCGGCATAGGGCCGGATCCCGGGAGGCAGATCCGGTCGGGCCCGGTCAATCGCGCCTTGCACGGCCTGCAGATCCATGCGGGCGTCGCTGCCGCTCCGGAAGCGTGCGTCAATCTCCAGCGTGTTCTGGCTCATCACCGAACGGAGAGATGCGAGACCGGGCAATGCCAGGATCTGGCCCTCCAGGGGGCGTGCGAGCAGGTTCTCCACGTCCTCCGGGGTCGCGCCAGGGGCATGGGTGACGACACTGACCTCCGGGTAGCCGAACCGGGGCAGCACCTCCGTGGGGATCCGCCAGAGCGCATACAAGCCATAGGAGAGCAGCGCGGCGAACAGGATGAGCCACAGCACAGGGCGCTGAAGCGTCTTCCGGAAGAAGGCAGCGGCATCCATCCGGATCTCAATCGGGCGGCGTGAAGCTGCGTGCGACATCCCGGTGGAAGACCAGATAGGCATCCTTCACCAGCACCGTTTCGCCGGGCTGCACCCCCTTGAGGATCCACCGCCATCCGCCCTCGGCGGGTCCCGGCGTGACTTCCTGGCGCCGGAATCCCTTCCCGTGCTGGACCAGGACGTACCACCGCATACCGTCGAGAATCAGGGCCCCATCGGGCACCGCCGGCCCAACCGCTGGGGGGCCTTCCAGTCTCAGCGTCCCAGCCTCGCCGCTGTACCACGTCGGATGCCCCGAGGTACGACACCCCACCGATCTCCCGCCATCCGAGCGGAGGTCGGGGAAGACCGTGACAACCCGGACTGGCAGCGGAGTTCCTCCCGCAAGAGGGAAGAAGGCCCCGTGCATGCCTGGTCGAACCCGCTCGGCATCAGCTCCGTAGAACGTTCCTCGCAGCCAGAGCTGTGCGGGGTCCTGCATCCGGAGCAGCACCGTGCCAGCGGTCAGGGGCTGATGGTTGCCGACGAGCACCTCGGTCACCAGGCCGTTGGCGGGTGCCCTCAGGACACTCGCGGCCTCCACGGCCTGCCAATGCGCGCGGGCCGCGCCCAGGGAGGCCTGGGCTTCGGCCACCCCCTCCTGGGCAGCCTGCACCTTCTGGAGATCGCTGACGGCAGGATAGGCGGCCTGCACCACCCTCTCGTTCTTGCGCGCGAACGCAAGGACGCTCTCGGCCTGGCGCCACCGGGCCCGTGCAGATGCGACCTCCTGGGCGTGCTCCGTCCCCTCCAGGTGTCCCAGCACCTGGCCCCGGCGCACCTGCGCCCCTGGACGGACCTTCCAGCCCTCCAGGGTGCCATCCTGCAGGGCGCGCAGGGCCAGCGCGGCGATCGGCTCGACGGCGGCGTAGGTCGAACACCCGGCCTGCAGCACCCGGCGCTGGACGGTGATGGTGGGCGATCCAGCCGCCGCCCAAGGGCCCCACGACGTCAGCACTGCCTCTGCCACGAGGGGCCACAGCCGTGAGGAATGCCGATTCTTCATGTCGCGCGCAGCCCACTCGAAAGAGACTAATCTAGCACCGCACCCGGGGGCGTCATTGTCATGCAAATGCATAATTCATAGCCATTTAATTACATTTCAATGTTCCATTCCTTACCATTGACTGACGCGGCTCCGCCGCTGATCGCCACCCAGGACCGCCTTCATGCCAACCAGGCCCCTCTTCCCAGCCAGCATGTTCACGCTCGTCGGCCTCGCGGTGGGCCTGGCCGGAGGGTGCGCTCGGTACCACGCTCTGCCCCTCGACGCCAGGGCCGATCAGAGGGCGCTGGCAAGCCCCGACATGGAACGGATCACCCGGGCTGCCTCCAGGATTCAACATCCCCTCCTGAAACCGGTGCATCTTGCGTGGGCGCGCGGCTTGACTCCCGACCAGATCGCCGTGGCAGCCGTCCTCGGCAATCCGGAACTTCGCGCCGTGCGGGACCAGCGGCGCGTGGCCCAGGCACAACTGCTCCAGGCCGGGCTGCTGCCCGACCCCGAGCTATCCCTGGAACAGGAACGCCCCACGGCTGGCAGTCCCCCGGATGTCACGACCGGGCATTCGGCCCAGGTGGGTTGGCCTCTGTCGGCCCTGTGGGAACGGGGCCTCCAGCGCCGAATCGCCAGGGACCAGGCTGGTGCCGTGGACCTGGGGATCGCCTGGAAGGAATGGCAGGTTGCCCAGGCCGCGCGCCTGGCGGCCTACGAGCTGCTGGCTCTGGAGGTGCAGGCGCCTCTGGAGCGGCAGGCCCTGGCCGAGGCCCGGGCCGCCTCGGAGGCCCTGGAAAGCGCGGTCAGGGCAGGCGCCGCTGGAACCGCCGAGGCGGCGCCTGCCCGCCTGGCCTTCGACCAGGAGCGGCAGCGGGCGCAGGCCCTGGCAGAGGCACTCGCGCAGGCGCGTCAGCACCTGAATGGCCTCCTGGGGTTGCCGCCGGACGCCCCGACGCCGCTTCGTGCAGGCGTTCCACTCCCGGGGTGGCAGCATCTCCCCTCCATGGCGGCCCTGCTCCAGGGCCTGGGGGAGCGTCGCCTGGATCTGCTGGCATTCCGGCAAGCCTATGCAAGCCGGGATGCGGCCTACCGGCTGGCGGTCAGGGAACAGTTCCCCGCCATCGGCATCCTGGTCGGCCGGGCCCTGGATCCTGAAGGGGTCGCCACCCTGTCCCTGGGGGCCAGCCTGAGCTTGCCCTTTTTCAACAGGAACCAGGGGAGGATCGCCGGGGCAAGGGCCTCCCGCAGGGCGATCCACGACGAGTTCCAGGCCCGCCTGTTCGAGGCCAGGGCCCAGATCGCCCAGATCCTCACCCGACTCGGCTCCATGGAGGCGCAGATTGATGCTGCGCGGGACGCCCTGGGTCCCCTTGCAGCCACGGCCCAGGCCTATCACGCAGGCCTGAAGGCAGGCACTGCCGACCGCCTCGCTGATGCGCGGGCCCAGATGGCTTGCCTCGATCAGGAACTGCTCCTCGCCCGTCTCCAGGCCGAGCGCGCAGCCCTGGGAATTCAACTGGAGCTGGCCTCGGGCGCATACCTGCCAGGGGATGGCACCACCGAGACGAAGGGCCCATGATGGCGTCGCCTCCGACCGAAAGGACCGCTGACACCGAAGGGTGACCCAGGGCTGCGCCTGGACCGCCCACCCCGCCGAGGGAGAGGGGCCCGGCATCCTGGCGCGGAACCGCCAGCCTCCCGCAAGCTGCATGCGGAAGGCTGGAATGATGGCCCCGGGGAGGAACGGTGGGACAACCGGGGATCGCCCGCACCACGGCCGCGACACCCCAGCCGTGAGAGCCCTGAAGGCCCCGCTTCGGGAAGGACTGATCCAGTCGTGGATGTTTTCCTACGGGTAGCCAAGGGCAGGGGAGAATCCGGTGCCGGGATCGGATTCGGGGATCCCGCGGGGCCGGGGACAGGGGAAGGGGTTCGGGGATCGGGTACCATGCCCGGGTGTCATCGCCCCTCATCGGCCAGCGCGTCAGCCACTACCGGATCCTGGACCTCCTCGGCAGGGGGGGCATGGGCGAGGTGTATGTCGCCCAGGACGAGACCTTGGACCGGAAGGTGGCCCTGAAGCGGCTGCGGTCGGAGGGCCATGGGGATGCCGAGTCCCGCCTCCGCTTCATGCGGGAGGCGCGGGCCCTCTCCCAGCTCTCGAACCCGCACATCTGCCAGATCTTCGACTACATCGAGGCGGGCGAATCCAGGTTCCTGGTCCTGGAGCTGATCAGTGGCGAAAGCCTGGCCAGAACGATCAGGAGGGGTCTGTCCCCGCGCCAGAAGCTCCAGGTGGCCTCCCAGATCGCCTCAGCCCTCAGCGCGGCTCACGAGAAGGGGATCATCCACCGGGACCTGAAGCCCGACAACGTCATGATCACCCCGGAAGGGCAGGCCAAGGTCCTGGACTTCGGACTGTCCCGCCTCCAGGACGAGGAGGACACCGTCCTGCTCCATCCCGCGGAACAGGCGCCCGCCGGTGCCGGGTATCCCCCTGCCGACTCGGACGAGACCTGGGCTGCCCCCCGGCGTCCTCCCCGTCCTGCGCCGGACGAAGCCGGGGCGTCCCGCCCCTCCCTGACCACCCACGGGGAGATCATGGGGACCCTGGGGTACATGAGCCCCGAGCAGGCCCGGGGCGAACCGGTGGCGGCCTCCACGGATCTCTACTCCTTCGGCCTGCTGCTCCAGGAGCTCTTCACGAGCCAGCCCCCCTACGAGAAGGGCCTGGATCCGCGGGCCCTCCTGGAGCATGTCCGGGCGGGACGGACCCTCCCGCTGCTCCAGGGCCTCGACCCCGATCTCGCGGCCCTCATCCAGCGGCTGAAGGCCCCTTCCCCGCCGGCCCGGCCTTCGGCCGCCGACGCGGCCGACCGGATCGCCTGGATCCTGGAAAGACCCCGCCGGCGGCGCAGGAAGGCCCTGGTGGCCCTGGCCATGGCCGCGCTGGCCCTCTTCGGCGCGGCGATGACCGTCCAGACCGTCCGGGCGGAACGCGCCAGCCGGGCGGCCCGGGAGCAGGCCGCCACCGCGCGCCAGGTATCCGACTTCCTGGTGGGGCTCTTCAAGGTGTCGGACCCCGACAAGGATGAGGGCAGGACGGTGACAGCCCGGGAGCTCCTGGACCGCGGCGCCCGCCAGGTCGAGCAGAACCTGGGGAACCAGCCCAAGGTCCAGGCCCGGCTCATGGACACCATGGGCCGTGTCTACACCAAGCTCGGTCTCTACCCGGAGGCCCGCGATCTCCTGGCGAAGGCCCTCGCCATCCGGGAGAAGGTGCTGGGGCCCCGCGACCTCGAACTCGCGGACAACCTGCGGGACATGGCCCTGGTGGAGGACGATCTCGGCCAGTTCCCGGAAGCCGAGCAGGACTACCTGCGCGCCGCGCACATCCGGGAAACGACGATGGGCCCCGACGATCCGGACCTGTCCAAGATCCTCGGGGATCTGGCCATTCTCTATTCGGAGGAGGGCAAGAACGCCCAGGCCGAGGTGCTTTTCCGAAGGAGCCTTGCGATCCGCGAGCAGGCCTTCGGTCCCGAGACGCCGGAAGTGGCCCGGGGCCTGGACAACCTCGCCACCCTCCTGGGAGAGGAGCAGCGGTTCCAGGAGGCCGAGGCGCTCCACCAGAGGAGCCTGGCCATTTTCGAGAAGACCCTTGGCCCGGGGCACCCGGATGTGGCGCGCTGCCTCGAGAACTGCGGGGCGGACCTCCTCGACCAGGGACGGCCCCGGGCAGCCGAACCCTACTTCCGCCAGAGCCTGGCCATCTTCGAGAAGGCCCTCGGTCCGGACCACCCTGACGTGGCCGGGGACCTCCGGAACCTCGCGGAGGTGCTCGAGCAGGAGGGGCGGCTGGCCGAAGCCTCCGCCCTGCTCCAGCGGAGCCTGGGCATCTACGTGAAGGCCCAGGGACCCGCCTCCCGGAATGCCTCCGCGACCCGCCTCGACCTCGCGAGGCTACAGGCCCTCCAGGGGCACCGGACGGAAGCCCCGGGCACCCTCCGGGGGGCCGGGACGCCGACATCCGCCCTGCCCGGAGCCCCGGCGGCCGGCGGCCGATAGGGCCCCCTGGAGCCCGGGGACTCAGTTGATCCTGCGGTCGTGCCTGCCCCACGCCTTGTCGCGCAGCAGGAACTTCTGGATCTTGCCGGTGGACGTCTTCGGCAGTCCGCCGAACTCGACCTGCCGTGGGACCTTGAAGGCGGCCAGGCGGCTCCGGCAGTGGGCCACGAGGTCCTCCGCCGAGAGGGAGGCGCCCGGTTTCAGGGTGACGAAGGCCTTGGGCACCTCGCCCCACTTCTCGTCCGGGACGGCGATGACGGCGCATTCGAGCACAGCGGGGTGGGCCACGATGGCCTGCTCCACCTCGATGGTGGAGATGTTCTCGCCGCCGGAGATGATGATGTCCTTCTTGCGGTCGCGCAGTTCCACCGAACCGTCCGGATGGTGCACGCCCAGGTCACCGGAATGGAACCATCCTCCGGCGAAGGCCTTCGCCGTGGCATCCGGGTCCTTGAAATAGCCCGTCATCACCACGTTTCCGCGCATGACGACCTCCCCGAGGGTGGCGCCGTCCCGGGGCACGTCGGCCATGGCATCGTCCACCACGCGGACCTCGCCGGCGCAGACGTTGGCCATGCCCTGGCGCGCCTTGAGCCGGGCCTGCGCCTCGGGGGGCAGGGCCTCCTGGCCGGGGGCGGGCACGTTGAGGGTGAAAGGCCCGTACACCTCGGTGAGCCCGTAGACGTGGTCCAGCTGGAAGTTCAGCTCGGCCATGCGGGCGATGAGGGTGGGCGAGGGCGGCGCGCCGGCGGTGAACAGGCGCACGGACCGGTCGAGGCGATGGGCAGCGGGATCCGTGACCAGCATGGTGCAGACCGTCGGTGCGGCGCAGAAGTGGGTCACGCCCTCCTCGAACAGGCGCCAGACCGGCCCGGGCTCGATCCGGGGGATGCAGACGCTCTCGGCGCCCACGGCCGCGAGACCCCAGGTGAAGCACCAGCCGTTGCAGTGGAACATCGGCAGAGTCCACAGGTAGCGGGATTCAGCCTGGATCCGGTGGTCCAGGATCATGGCCAGGGCGTTCAGGTAGGCGCCGCGGTGGTGGTAGACCACCCCCTTGGGGCGGCCCGTGGTGCCGGAGGTGTAGTTGATGGAGATGGGCTCGTCCTCGCTCTCGAGCCAGGGGACCAGCGGGGCTTCGGAGCCCCGGGCCAGCAGGGCCTCGAAATCGGGTCCGAGCACCACCCGGCGCACCGCGGACGGCACGGCCGCGAGGAGGGGCGACAGGTCCGGCGAGACGAAGACCGTGGTCGCGCCGCTGTGGTCCAGGATGTAGGCGATCTCCTCCGGGTTCAGGCGCGTGTTGATGGCCACCAGCACGCCGCCCGCCAGGGGCACGGCGAAGTGCGCGAGCAGCAGCGGCTCCGAGTTGAAGGCGAGGAAGGCGATGCGGTCCCCCTTCGCCAGCCCGTCCGACCGCAGGGCGGAGGCCAGGCGCCGGGCGCGATTCCGCATCTCCCGCCAGGTGTAGCTCTGGCCGCCATCGGAGGCCGCGGGGCGATCCGCGAACACCTCCCCGGCCCGTTCCAGGAGGTGGATGGGTGACAGTTCCTGCCGGAAGACACGAGGTCCATCCGAGGGGTCCGGAACACGCATGGCGGCTCCTTTCGAGCTGAGGGCGGGGCCTGGCCGGGCAGGCCACGGGGGGACAGGCTGGGGATCGTGAGCCCATGGTGCCAGAGTCGGGGGCGCGGGAGAGGGGAGGTCCCGGCGTTGACGTCGGCTGCGGGGCGCGGATCATGGAACCCGCGACCGGGGGCCCCATGCGTTTCGTGTTCGAGCAGCTCCGTCTCGGCGGCGACCGCAACTTCGCCTACCTGCTGGGGGACCGGGAGGCCGGCGAGGGCCTGCTGGTGGATCCCTCCTTCGACCCGGCGACGGCGGTGGCCCGGGCGCGGGCGCAGGGGCTGCGGATCACGGCCATCCTGAACACCCACGGCCACGCCGATCACACCAATGGCAACGCGGGTGCCCAGGCCCTCACGGGCGCCCCGGTGCTGGGCGGGCCGGGACATCCCGGGCCCGTGGACCGCAGCTTGAAGGACGGAGACCGGGTGCCCTTCGGCGGTTTCGCCGCGAAGGTCTGGCATGTGCCCGGCCACTGCCCGGATCACCTCGCCTTCCTCGTGGCGCATCAGGCCGCGGGGATCACGGGCGACCTGCTCTTCGTGGGCAAGGTGGGGGGCACCCAGAGCGATGGGGATGCCCGCCTCGAGTGGGACAGCCTCCAGCGCCTCCTGCGGGAGTGGCCGCCGGAGACCACCCTGTGGCCCGGCCACGACTACGGCGCCCGTCCCAGTTCCACCCTGGCCTGGGAGCGGACGGGCAACCCCTTCCTGATGTGCCAGGACGTCGAGGCCTTCATCAACCTCAAGGCCGAGTGGCCCGCCTTCAAGGCCCGCCACGGCCTGCGTTGATTTCCTGCAGGCGCCAAGCACAGCCTACCCGGGAATCCCCAGACCTTCGGCCTATGATCAGGGCAGGGAGGACCCACCCATGCCAAGCGGCGATGCATCCCGGGAGGCGCCGGCGGTCATTCCCGGGCTGGCCCGCGCAGTGGTTGCAGGCGGCACCGGTCTGGTGGGGCGGGCGCTGGTGAAGACCCTGCTGGCCCGAGGGGCCCAGGTCACCGTGCTCACCCGGCGCCCCGGCTCCGCCATCCTGCCGCCCGGCGCGAAGGCCCAGGGCTGGGAGCATCCGGCCCTGGCACTGGAAGGCGCCGATGCGGTGTTCAACCTGGCCGGAGAAGGCATCGCCGACGGGCGCTGGACCGCGCGACGGAAGCGGCAGCTGCTCCAGAGCCGCGTGGGCCCGACGGAGGAACTGGTCGCCGCCCTCGCGGCCTGTGCGCAACGGCCGCGCGTGCTGGTGAACGCCTCGGCCATCGGCTACTACGGGGCGCGCCCCGACGACACGCCCGTGAGCGAAACCAGTCCGGCAGGCACCGGGTTCCTGCCGGAGCTCTGCCGGGCCTGGGAGGCCGCGGCCCTGCGGGCGGCGGACCTGGGCGTGCGGGTCGTGCTCCCCCGCATCGGTGTCGTGCTGGCCCCCCACGGCGGCGCCCTGCCGAAGATGGCCCGGCCCGTCCGCCTCTTTGCTGGCGCCTGCCCGGGGACAGGCCGCCAGGGCCTGAGCTGGATCCACCTGCGCGATCTGGTGGGCCTGCTGCTGGAGGCAGCCCGGAATCCCGCCTGGGAAGGCCCCTTCAATGCCACGGCCCCCGAACCCGTCAGCCATGCGGTGTTCATGGCCCTGCTCGCCAAGCGCCTCCACCGGCCTCTGCTGCCGGTGCCGGGTCTCCTCACCTCCGCCGCCCTGCGCCTGGCCCTCGGGGAGATGGGCCGGGAACTGCTGCTGAAGGGGGCCTTCGTGTATCCGGGCAAGGCCGAGGCCCTGGACTTCCCCTTCCGCTTCCCGGCGCCGGAAGCGGCCCTGGAGGATCTCCTGTGAGGGAAGCCAGGTTCATGGCG